>NZ_JBEMBC010000012.1:0-53882 GCF_040274425.1 Carnobacterium sp. | reverse complement strand
TTACTGTTGACTCAGCACTGCTGAGTCACCCTCACATTTGGTTCGTCTTACTTTGTTTAGTTTTCAAAGGTCTAAAGCTTGTTGTCGCGTTTCTGACAACTTCTAAATTATATCAGTTGTTTTTCAACTTGTCAACAAGTTTTTCAAATAAATATTTTTTAAATTGAATATTTATCCATTCGCCAGCTCAGTGTTTCCATGAGGACTTAAATAGATTAACATATTTATTTAAGTTTTGTCAACATTATTTTTACAATAATATTTCCATATATTTCGGTCTATCACTTATCTCTCTTAGCGACATCAATTACTATAACAAGTTTTTTGATACTGGTCAATAAAAAGATTTCGTTTTTTTTACTTTTTTTAAAAAAGCGTATATTTTACCATTTTTTTGCATTTAGATTTGTATTACATACGAACGAAACGAATAAAAGGACTGTTTCAAAAAAAGTCCTTCATACCATCGTTCGCTTTTCTAAAACCAGTTTAGTTGATACTGGTATAAATTAAAGTCATTTATTTGTTCTCCAGCATTGAAATCTTCTTTACAATCGATCAATTCAAAGCTTTCATTACGGTACATCTGGTTTAAAAATTCATTTTCAGCAATACAATCTAATCTGAGAGCTCTTTTTTGTTTTTTTTCAGCATAGTCTTTAGCTGCATTAATCATCATCTGCGGAATTCCCATTCCAGCTTTGTCTCTCTTTATGTTTAAACGGTGAAGGTAATAAAAATCATTTCCTTGATCCGTTCCCCATAAAGCAGCATCCCACTCACTTTGTTGATCCCACAATATGAACATTCCAACTAATTCATTATCTAAAGTTCCGTAGAACACTTCTCCTCTATCAATGGCACTCGCTGTATCATGATTATCTTTACCTTCTAAGATACCATTCCATTGTAATGATCCTTTATTTTTTAACCACAGTGCTGTTTCTTTAAGTAACATCTCGATCATTTCAAGGTGTTCTGTTTTCGCTTGGTGTAATATAAAATTTCCGCTCATTTTATTCCCCTTTCTTCTATATAGAGAGAAGTTATTAACTATTTTTTATTATTAAATACACTACTACAAAAATTGTCGACTAACAATGTCTTTTCACACTATTATTTCTAAAAAAAGCCTAAACATCTTTTTTCTATCACTACGATAAGAAAAAGAGATGTAAAGACTTTTAAAATATGTTGTTATTTCGGTATATCTAAATTACAGACGTGCATTTAATTCTTTACCTAATTCTTCAAATCCTGGTTTTCCTAGCAAAGCAAACATATTTTTCTTGTATGCTTCCACTCCTGGTTGGTCAAATGGATTTACGCCATTTAAGTAACCAGATAGACCGATTGCGATTTCAAAGAAATACATCATGTAACCTAGTGTATAGGCATCTTGCTGAGGAATAGTTAAGATCATGTTAGGCACATCTCCGTCAGTATGAGCTAAAAGAGTTCCTTGGAAAGCTTTAGTATTGACAAAATCAATACCTTTTCCTTCTAAATAACCTAAGCCGTCTAAATCTTCTTCAGTAGATGGGATAGCAATATCGAATTTTGGTTTGTCTACTTTAATAACTGTTTCAAAAATATTGCGTTGTCCTTCTTGGATGTATTGACCCATTGAATGTAAATCAGTAGAGAAGTTTACGCTTGAAGGATAGATTCCTTTTTGATCTTTACCTTCTGATTCTCCAGCTAATTGTTTCCACCACTCTGAGAAGTATTGCAATGATGGTTCATAGTTAACTAAAATTTCAGTATCTTTTCCTTTACGGTAGAAGACATTACGCAATACAGCGTATTGATAGGCCTCGTTTTCTTCGATTTTATCACTAGAGAATGCAACTGAAGCATCTGCAGCTCCTTTCATCAATTGATCAATGTCTGCTCCACTAGCAGCAATTGGCAATAAACCTACTGCTGTTAAAACAGAGAAACGTCCGCCAACATCATCAGGAATGATAAACGATTCATAACCTTGTGCATTTGCTTCTTGTTTCAAAGCTCCGCGTTCTTTATCTGTAGTAGCGTAAATACGAGATTTAGCTTCTTCAGAGCCATATTTCTTTTCTAATAATTCTTTAAATACTCTAAAAGCAATAGCTGGTTCAGTAGTTGTACCAGATTTAGAGATAATATTTACTGAGAAATCACGGTCTCCAATCACTTGGATCAAGTCATGTAAATAACTTGAACTAATGCTATTTCCAGCAAAGAGAACTTGTGGTGCCTTACGAGTTTCTTTATCAAGCAAATTAACGAAAGAATGGTTCAAGAAATCAATCGCAGCTTTTGAGCCTAAGTATGATCCTCCAATTCCGATAACAACCAGAATTTCTGAATCGTCTTGGATTTTTTTAGCTGCTGTTTTGATACGAGCAAATTCTTCTTTATCATAATTTTTTGGCAAATCAATCCAACCTAGGTAATCGCTACCTGCTCCAGTTCCTTTACGCAACATTTCATCAGCAGTTGTAACCTGTTGTTGTAAGTTCGTAATTTCATGTGGTTGTACAAATTTTTCAATATTTGAATAATCAAATTTAATATGACCCACGTAAACCCCTCCAATTAATTGTTTTAAAGAATAAAAAACACTATTCTCATACCTCTTAACTTTAGTTGTTTTAGTAAAAAAAAGCAAGAAAAAACGGCATTTCTCGAATGAGAAGTACCGTTAAAGATAATCTTATTTAAATTGCGGGACTCCTGAGATTTCCCATTTTTCCAATGTTTTTGTTAGATCATCAGAATGCAACCAAGTTAGAGAGTTATTACCGTGTTCAGTTAGAAGTCTATAATCGGCTTCTTCGTCGTAAAGTTCAAAAACAAATAAAGGGATACGGTTGTCATTAACTACTGCATTTGTTAGTTCATATAAATTCAAATCAGTTGCTTTAATAGGTAAAATAGTTTTTAACGCCTCTAATATAGTAGCTAATCCTGTTTTAACATCACTGATCTCGGTGGTAGGGAATGAATGCACTTCAGCTTCTACTTTCACTAAAAAAACATACTTTCCTTCTGGTCCTTTTGCCATTATAGTTCCAGCTACCCATCTTTTCTCTGTCATTAGTTTACACCTCTACCTATAGTTTTAAGCTCATTTGTTTGGTTTACAATAGGTCAATAATCTCTTTACTACATTACCCTGTTTTTTTCATCTTCTTTAGCTTCTTCAATCCATTTTGGCATTGACTCTTTTATTGTAGCAAAACCTAACTTTCCGACCTTTTCATGATGCTGTCTTCTTTTCTTAGGATGGTATTGAAATGTTGTATTTTCCTCTAATGTTCTTAGAGATAAACTGATTTTTTTCGTATATTCATCAATGTCTAATACCATCACTTCAATTTCATTCCCTACTGTTAAAACTTCATTTAAGTCTTTAACAAAACCGTGTTTGCATTCTGAGATATGGATAAGCCCTTGTGTTTCTTCATCAAGTGAAACAAACGCTCCATAAGGTTGAATTCCAGTAATTTTGCCTTTAATGACCATGCCAATTTTATACTTCATCCTATCACCTCGCTTATCCATTTCTAGAGTATTTTTATTATATTTTTATTTTAGCATAAATAAACGCACAACGTGTTTAGAATACGTTTTCATTTTTCCGGAATTAGACTTTACTTATGATACCGGCTTTTAAAGAGGCATCATAGATAAAATTATCTCTCTTCGGTTTTTACTAGTATACTTAACTCTATAATAGAAACTAACTTTTGATTGGAGGAATAGTTATATGATTGGGGACCTTGACGAACAAATTGATCGCAGTGAGCAAAACAGCATTAAATGGGGGTATTCAAAAAAACTGTTTGGAGACGAAACTGTTTTGCCAATGTGGGTAGCGGACATGGACTTTGCTAATTCGCCTTTGATTTTAGATGCATTGAGAAAAATATTGGATCAACGTATTCTGGGCTACGCTTTTCCTCCAGCTTCTCTTTACCAAACTATCATAGACTGGCAAAAAAAACGTCATAACTTACAGTTGACACCCAAAGATATTTTGTTCTCTCCTGGAGTGGTTCCAAGTATTGCATTGGTGATCCAAACTTTTACAAATGAACAAGAGATTGTGATGATTCATGACCCTGTTTACACCCCTTTTGAAAATATGATTACATTGAATAACCGAAAAGTCATTCGAAATTCGTTGATCATTGAGGATGGTTTGTTTAAGATGGATTTCATCGATATAGAACAACAGTTTGCAAAAAGAAATGTAAAACTATTTGTTTTAAGCAATCCACATAATCCTGGAGGTCGTGTGTGGACCAAACAAGAGCTGACTCGATTAGCGGACCTTTGTCAAGAATACCACGTTATCTTATGCAGTGATGAAATACATGGCGATCTTATTTATCAATCATATGATTTCATTTCAGTTGCAGCCATCAAAGAACAATACAAAGACTTTGTCATTACTCTAACGGCGGCTACTAAAACATTTAACTTAGCTGGGATAAAAAATTCAATGATTTTTGTTCAAAACGAAGAGTTGCGTAATGCATTGATTGTAGCTCAAGCCAAAACAGAACAAAATACCATCAATACATTTGGCTACGCAGCAACCGAAGCCGCTTTTGCAACAAGTGAACCTTGGCTAGAGGATTTAATGGCTTATTTAAAGAACAACTTAGAAACGATTTGTGTGTTTTTTGATACTGAATTACCTGAAGTTTTTTATATGAAACCTCAAGGAACGTATTTATTCTGGTTTGATTGTTCTACTTTAAATATTCCTGATAAACAATTGACGAATCATTTTGCACAAGTTGGGAAAATCGGTTTAAATGCTGGTTCAGATTATGGACCTTCGGGAACAAATTACATGCGACTAAACTTTGCTGCTCCTCATGCAACTGTTATAGAAGGATTAAAACGGATAAAATATGCTTTTGACCATCCAAAAGGTTAAGCAAAAAAATAAACGAGCAACAGACATGATGTCTGTTGCTCGTTTATTTTTAGTTTAATTCAATACTTTCAATAACGATATCGTTTACTGGTTTGTCTTGAGATCCACGTTTTACGTTTTGGATTGAATCTACAACGTCCATTCCTTCAATAACTTGACCGAATACAGTATGACGGTTATCTAACCAAGGTGTTCCACCATTCTCTTTGTATGCTTCAACAATTTCTGGAGCATAGCCGGCAGCTTCAAGTTGTCCAATCATATTTGCTGGTGTTTGAGAAGCTGACACGATAAAGAATTGACTTCCGTTTGTATGCGGACCTGCATTAGCCATTGAAAGAGCACCTTTAAGGTTAAATGCTTTATCTGAAAACTCATCTTCAAAAGAGCTTCCCCAAATGCTTTCTCCTCCCATACCTGTTCCAGTTGGGTCTCCCCCTTGAATCATAAAATCAGGGATAACACGGTGGAAAATAATTCCATTGTAGTAACCACTTTCTGCTAATTTAACAAAATTTTCTACCGCTTTAGGGGCAATTTCAGGGAATAATTTAATTTTAAGATCACCCATTGTTGTTTTAATGGTAGCAACTTGTTCATTACTTGCTACTTCATTTGATAATTGTGGAAATTCAGACATTTTATCGTCCTCCTATTTTTTATATTTACTTCTCTATCATACCGAAATCTTGCTTGTATTGCCATTTTTTTTAGCTATCTAACAAAAAATAGATTACCTCTGTTTCTTTTTTTCTCTCCTTAACACATTTTTGTCAAAGAAAAGCTTGTTTCATGTTATGATATGAAAAAGAATATTGAATTTTTTAAAGGATGGTACACTATGCTTATTTTAACGAACTTTCCACTTGTTGCGGCTTTTACAGCTATTACATTTGCACAAATTATTAAAGTTCCAGTAGCTTTTCTATTACAAAGAAAAACAACTTGGGCATTAGCTACTTCTACTGGCGGAATGCCTAGTTCACATTCAGCAGCGGTATCTGCCCTTATTACAGCTCTAGCTTTACAGTATGGCGTTGCTTCACCTTTTGTAGCCATCGCAAGTACCTTTGGAGTCATTGTTATGTTTGATTCTATGGGTGTACGCCGACAAAGTGGCGAACAAGGAATCTTATTAAATCAATTAGTGGTTGATTTTCATATGTTGAGTAAAAAAGTGGTTAAGCTTTCTCACGATTCGGCAGCCCTCGTTGATGAACAAACTGAGCGCCACTTAAAAGAATATTTAGGTCATAAGCCAATTGAAGTTTTCTTTGGAATCCTTACCGGTATTTTAGTCGCTTTTGCTACACAAACTGTATTGACTTACTTTTCTATTTTATAATCTTTCTTCACCTCTTTATTGGTCCTTTTAGCTGCCTTGAAAGATACACGCAGTTAAAGGACCATTTTTATTTCCATCTATAACTATATACGTCTGGTATGCTATACTTTAAGACAATTTGAAAGAAAAAAATTGCATCATTGGAGGAATTTAGTTTTGAATACTACTAAAGAAGTCTTTGATATTACTATTATTGGTGGTGGACCCGTTGGCATGTTTGCTGCTTTTTACGGCGGGATGCGCAATGCAAAAGTTAAAATAATTGAAAGTTTGCCTCAATTAGGTGGACAGTTGAGTATGTTGTATCCTGAAAAAAACATCTATGACATCGCTGCACTGCCCGTAGTGACTGGACAAGAACTGATTGATAACCTTTCTGAGCAAATCTCTCGTTTTGACCCAACGATTTGTTTAGAAGAAGAAGTGATTGATGTCATTAAAAATGATGACGGACTATTCGAATTAACAACTGCCAAAAATGTCCACTATTCAAAAGCGATTATTATCACTGCTGGTAACGGAGCTTTCCAACCTCGTAGATTGGAATTGGATCAAGCCGATGAGTACGAAGGCAATACTCTTCATTATTATGTGAATAATATTGAGCAGTTTAAAGATCGGACGGTAGCGATTTGTGGTGGTGGCGATTCTGCGGTTGATTGGGCGCTAGCTCTTGAACCAATTGCAAAAAAAGTGTATCTCATTCATAGAAGAAATAAGTTTAGAGCCTTGGAACATAGCGTTTCTTTACTCGAAAAATCAACTGTTGAGATGATCACTCCTTATATCCCAATGGCAATTAAAGGCAATCATCCACAGATTCAATCTATTCAATTAAAAGAAGTCAGAGGCGAAGGTGAAAAAGAACTTGAAATCGATGATTTTTTGATCAATTACGGGTTCACCTCTTCAATTGGACCAATGAAAAAATGGGGTTTTGACGTGAAACGTAATGAAATTCTCGTGAATACTAAGATGGAAACGACGATTTCTGGTATTTATGCAGCGGGTGATATCTGTACTTATGAAGGGAAAATCAAATTAATTGCGACCGGTTTTGGAGAGGCTCCAACTGCCATTAACAACGCCATGAGTTACATTAATCCAGATGAACGAGTACAACCAATGCACAGCACAAGTCTATTTTAAGAAGTGTATAAAAAGCTGTTAGATCATCGTTTACCTAAGTCACCGTTTTTCTTAGTTCTGTTACAAACCACCGAATAAGATTTGGAAATTAAGTACTGTTCTGCTAGTTTGAACAATTTGTTAAATGGTTATTGCAAGTCATTTGTTCATCTTTCTAGTATAATTAATTTATACTTAAAACGGAGGGATATGAATGGTAAAAGATACAAATGAGTTACACAAAAAAGCTTTAGAATTATTGGACCAACGTGGCGTTAAATTAAAAGACATTGCCGAATTAGTTATGTTTTTACAACAGTCTTATATCAACGATTTATCATATGAAGTCTGTTTAGAACACGTGGAAGCCGTTCTAAAAAAAAGAGAAGTCCAAAATACGGTCCTAACTGGGATTCAGTTAGATATTTTAGCAGAGAAAAAACAGTTGATGAATCCTTTACTGGATATCATTGTGGATGATGAAGGACTATATGGTATTGATGAGATCATGGCTCTTTCTATCGTAAATGTCTATGGTTCAATTGGTTTTACCAACTATGGTTATATTGATAAAATCAAACCCGGCATTCTAAAAAAATTAAACAGTCATGATGACAACGAAGTTCATACATTCTTAGATGATATCGTTGGAGCTATTGCGGCCGCCGCTGCTAGTCGTCTAGCACATGCTCAACCCACCAAAAGTGATATTACACAGTAATCATTAATTAAAAAACAAGACCACACTACTCAAATTTGAGTAATGTGGTCTTGTTTTTTAATTAAACGCTTTTCGTTTAGTGTAAAAATACCCAAAAATAATTTGTAGTTCAATTAATACGAAAGCTAAAATAAAGCAATGCATGAAGAAGGTTTCTGGCAATGCTAAAATAATCGGATCCGTAGAAGGATTGAACAGCCAAGCATCATTATTAAAAAAAACTTTATGGAAAGCTACAAATAACTGATCAAAACTGACAGCTATCATAAAAAGCACGACAAAAGGAACGGCTATCGCAATTTGAAATGGGCGAACCAATTTCCAAAACAATTGATTTTTTTTAATGTAGCGAAGATAAAAGAATGATCCTACTGCTGTAATCATTGCAATAACATAGTCCAAAATAAACAAGCGTTTGACTTCATAAAAATGAAACAGCCCACTTTCTGAACTTGGAAAATTCGGAAAGTTCAATTCGGTTATCCAAGGCAAGTTCAAATAATTTAATAATATTCGATAGTTTTCCATTAGAATTTCTTTTGACAACCCAACATTTTGAGAGATTTTTAAGTAATCAATATCAAAAGCATATAGTGGCGTCAAATTAATCGTTAGTACTATAGAAAACGATACAATAAATAGAAATAGACTGATTATTCCTACTACATGAAGGGCTTTTTCTTTCACTAGAACACCCACTCATCCAATGAATTTAGTAAATAAGTGGGTTGTTCTTCCACCAGTTCTAAATCTTTTAGAGAGGTAAAACCCGTCAGCACTAGTAAGGTGTCAACATCATTGTGAATACCGGCTAAAATATCGGTTTCGTAGTTGTCGCCTACCATGATAACCTCTTCTTTTGTTAAACCAATCGTTTTGATGGCTTCTTCCATAATGATTGCTTCCGGTTTCCCGATAAAAGTAGGCTGAACTCTTGTTGAGGCTATCAGTAAGGCTACTAATGAACCAGCGCCAGGTACCAATCCTTTATCACTCGGTATATTGGTATCTTTATTTGTCGCGATAAAGCGAGCTCCTTTATGAATAGCTAAGGTTGCAACTTCAAAATCATGATACGTAACTTGTCGATCGATTCCCACGATCACGTAGTCTGGGTTTTCTTCATCTTCAATAAAACCAGCATTTTCTAACGCCTTTCTGAGTCCTGTTTCTCCTATAATATAGACTTTTTTTCCTCCACCAAGTGAAGTGAGGTAGTCTGCAGTCGCTAACGAGCTGGTGTATACCTCTTTTGCAGACGTTTGAACACCAAAGTTTTGAATTAAATTATCAGCAACTTCTTTTTGTGTTTTAGAAGAATTATTGGTAACAAATAAATAAGGAATCTTTCTTTCTTGTAGTCTTTTAATGAATCGCGCAGCCGCTGGAATTGGCTCTTTTCCACGATACATGGTTCCATCTAAATCAATTAAATATCCTTTATACTCCATTTACCTAACCCAACCTTTATCTTTATTCATTTATTTTGGCACAACTTTGCGACGGATACTGTATTGGCGTTTACCTTTAGCATCCTTTACTGTTTCAACTGTTTCTTTTGGAATATTTTTTTCAACTGATTTCTCAACTGGCGAAATTTCCTTTTTAACAAAATCTTTTTTAGCTTTCACTCTGTCGGATGACTTTTTAGGATTTATTGTCGTGCTTTGTTTTGAATATAAATTTTTTGGTTGAGCTTGTTTAACCACTTTTTCGTTTGTTGGACTTTTACTTTTTTGTGTTCTGCGTCTTTTAGGTTTGCTCGTTTTAATACGTTCCTTTTTGTCATCCACACGTTGCAAGACAAAATAAGGACAGCCAAAATTACAATACTCGTACAAATAATCCTGAAGATTAGCAATTCGCTGATCTTGAGGAACTTTCCGATTACGGTTATCGTAAAAACCTTTCAATCGCATTTGTTCAAAACCCCAGTCCGCTACAACATAATCGTATTTATCTAAAATCTCGCTGTAACGCTCACCTAATCGCTCTGCATCAAAAGCATCTCGATAATTTTGTACAATTTCGAATTTTTTGCCTTCTATCATAATAGTAGTAGCATCAATTCTTTGAACGACTAGTTCCTCAACTGGCTTAATTAATTCTTGTACTTCTTTATCAACTGTATGTTCACCTGATTCTTCAGGACTGCGATTTTCTTCTATTGCAGTTGTAGACGATTGTGATTCTTTCACTCGTTTTTTGGGTCTTGATTTAATCGGCCTTTTTTTTGCTTGAACGGCTTTTTTAGGTGGTCTTGCCTCCTGAGTTCGTTCTATAATTGTTTCGTTTTCACTTGTCATTGCGTTCACCTACTTTCATAATCCATTCATCTTATTAATTTATCTATTGGGTAATGCTTTTTTAAATATTGAGCTACAACATTGCGTATAAAATAAGGAAACAGCACTTCATTTTCCCCTTTGATTTCAATCGTCGGAAAAAAAGGGATAAACATGAAATGATCTACTGTAGCAAATGTATACTGTTTGGTCCGCTCTATCGGCTTACCTAACCAAGAGACTTCCCCGGTCATTTTATCATATGCTACTCCATTGTAACAGATTTCGCCGAAAATTTTCCCTCTAAATCCAATACCTTTAATCGGGAAATTTCGTAAAAATAAGCGATTTTTCTCCATTTCATAAATCATACGAATAAGATTTTCTCCATCTAATGTGCACCTTAGAATACGCATAGGATGAGGCAAGATTTTGTGCAAGTCATTTTTCGTAACCGTTCCTTCAATCAATGGCTGCATGAATAGTCCTGCATTTAAAATAGCCGCATCTGTGTGTGCATATTCTTTAAGAGCTTCCAATCCAACTTCAACAAGTTCAGATTTACCATGCCAATTTACTGAAAAAGTATCGGGGATAGCTGCAATTACTTGTTCATTTAGCAACAGATATCCCTTTTGTTCATAACCTTCGATCATCTTATTTTCATTTTCAGGTGCTTTTATTGTAGCTGTTTCCTTAACGGTTGCCTTAGCAGCTATGATTTTATTTCTTTCGATTTCTAATTCAATATGGCCAACATATTGACCGTATTTACCGGCTGCTGCAAGCAATGTATTTCTGACAACTTTCCCATTTGGCAATAAGTGATGTGTGTGTGAACCAATAATAACGGAAATCATTGGATACAGTTCAGCAATCCGTTGATCTTCACCAATGCCAAGATGAGACAGTAAAATAATAGAATCCACTAAAGGAGTAATCATTTCTAAAATGTCTCCTATCACTTCGTCCGGATTTTTAACATCCCATCCAATCGGTTTGTAGCTAGTTGGAAAAGGTGCCGTCAAGCCAAATAGGCCAATTTTATGACCAGATTTTGTTTGAATGATATGGAAAACTTTTGCCCATTCTGGCGGGTATCCTGTTTTTGCATCGAATAAATTTGAGATCACTACAGGAAAATTGGCTTCATCGTATAAATGACTCAATTGTTTTTTTGAGCTTCCGATACCTTCATTATTTCCAATCGTAACTGCATCATATCTGACTTCGTTCAGTAAAAGGATATTTGCTGTTCCATCAGTTGCTTCCGTCAAAGGATGGACTCGATCACAGGCGTCTCCAATGTCAAATGAAAATACCGTTTCATTTTCTTGTTCCAATCGTTTAGACTCTTCTCGCAAATAAGCAGAAATTCTTGGCCAATTTTCAAAATGAGAATGAATATCGTTTGTATGATAAATGTGGACACGTTCCATTTTCTTCATCCTTTATTTCAGAAATTTATACTGCTCTTATTATACCAATCTTCAAAAGAAATATCTTGTCTATTATATAGAAGAAATACTGGTTGATTCAAATAAAGACACATTTATTTAAGTCACTTTTTTATTTGATGTGAAAAGGCGAAATAATTTGCAAACGCCAATCTTTAATGATAAAATTTCCAGTGCTGCAACATTTCAAAAATTAGCACATAGTAGATTGGCTGTCTTCCTATCAGGTAGACATTATCAGGAAATCAAAGTCATCTATCTTTACTTTTACAAAACTTTTCTTCATACTTATGAAGACTTCTACCATTTTCTAATACGATTTTATATAATACAATACAAAGTCGTACTGTTGAATTCATTCGAATAGGAATAGTTGCTTTACAAAAAATAGAATATTCTATCTAACTGTAAGCATTAGAAAATTCTTATTTGTTCTAAGCTTTTTTTAGTGTTCAAAAACCAAGTTTATTATTCCCGTAAGGAGTATGCAGGAGGTTTATCCCCTATATACTTCTTAATTTAATTACCTAACTATAGAAAAACAAGGAGTGTGTTTAAATGATTGAATTTAAAAATATCGAAAAGTATTACGGTGATTTTCATGCCTTAAAAAATATTAATCTTACCTTTAATCAAGGTGAAGTGGTAGTTGTTATCGGGCCTTCTGGTTCTGGTAAAAGTACTATGTTGCGTTGCATCAACGGTTTGGAAGATATTACTGAAGGAGAATTATTGATTAAAGATGTCAATCTTCATGCTAAGGATACGAATATCAACGAAATTCGTAAAAACGTTGGGATGGTTTTCCAACATTTCAATCTTTATCCGCATAAAACCGTTTTAGAAAACATTATGTTAGCACCTATGAAAGTTTTGAAACAGTCTAAAGAAGAAGCTCAAAAAAATGCTGAGAAATTTTTAGAAAAAGTAAACATGTTGGACAAAAAAGATGCTTATCCTTCTAATTTATCTGGTGGTCAGCAACAACGTGTGGCTATTGCACGAGGATTAGCTATGGGGCCGAGTGTTTTATTATTTGATGAACCAACTAGTGCACTAGATCCTGAAACAATTGAAGATGTACTAGACGTTATGAAAAAATTAGCTAAAGAAGGCATGACAATGATCGTCGTGACCCATGAAATGGGATTTGCACGTGAAGTTGCTGACCGTGTTATTTTTATGGCGGATGGAGAAGTTCTGGAAGACCGTGAAACAGTTTCGTTCTTTGAAAATCCTAAAGACGAACGTGCCAAACAATTCTTAAGCAAAATTATCAATCATTAATTTTATAGGAGGACTTTCCAGATGAATAAATTAAACAAGCAAGCTCTTTTTCTTCTATTACTCCTACCTGTCTTTTTTCTTGCTGCTTGTGGTTCTGAAAGTGCAGCAAAAGTAGATATAACAGAACGGATAGAAGAAAATCCAACCCTTACATGGGGTGTAAAAGTAGATACCAATCTTTTTGGTCTTTATGATATTCAATCAAGCGAGATCAGAGGCTTCGATATCGACATAGCCAAAGCTATTACCGAAGAATTGACTGGAGATGCAGATAACGCAGAATTCGTTGAAGTTACCTCTAAAACACGTATTCCTTTATTAAAAAATGGGAATATTGATGCCATTATTGCGACAATGACTATTACAGAAGAACGAAAAGAGCAAGTCAACTTTACGGATATCTATTTCGATGCCGGGCAAGCTTTATTAGTTCCAAATGACAGCCCGATTCAAAGTTTAGATGACCTAACTGCTGATACAACCGTTTTGGCAGTTAAAGGCTCAACTTCTGCACAAAATATTCGTGAGTTGTCTCCTGAAGCAAATGTATTAGAACTAGAAAATTATTCTGAAGCCTTTACTGCTTTACAATCTGGCCAAGGAGATGCCGTTACAACTGATAATGCTATTTTATTAGGCATTATCGCCGATAACCCTGGCTATCGGTTAGCTGGTGGAAACTTCACTCAAGAACCTTATGGAATTGCAATCAACAAAGGCCAAGATGCCTTTTTGCAAGAAGTCAACAAAGCCTTGGAAACAATTAAAGAAAATGGCGTATACGATGCCATTTATGCTAAATGGATTCCTGAATTAGATTAATCAGTTTAAAACTTCATGAAAAAAGCAGTACCTGTACTGCTAAGAAATAAAAAAGCGAGGTGCACCTATGCTAACGATCTTAACAACCTACCAAGACGTTTTAATTGATGGGTTTCTAAATACATTGTATTCCAGTATTATTGCCTTATTTTTCAGTTTGATCATCGGTACATTAATGGCTATCCTTCAGTTATCTAAAAACAAATGGTTAAAAGGATTGGCAAATGCTTATGTAGAGTTCTTTAAGAATATTCCTCTTTTGATCATTGTGATGTTCTTTTATGTAGTAGTACCTTTATATTGGTTCTCTATTGATGGCTTTACAGCTGGTACAATTGGATTAACTATTTACACTTCTGCTTTTATTGCAGAAACGGTCCGTGCTGGAATTATGGGCGTACCTAAAGGTCAAACAGAAGCTGGACTTTCAACTGGTTTGACTCAAAATGAAACGATGCGCTACATTATTTTACCGCAAGCCTTCAAAATCGTTATTCCGCCTCTTGGCAATCAATTCATTAATTTGGTGAAAAACTCATCTGTTCTTGCAATGGTTACTGGCCTTGATTTAATGTATCAAGGAGATTTAATTGCCAGCGAGACCTTTAATACGTTCGATACGTATATCTTAATCGGCTTGATCTATCTCATCATTACATTACCTTTAACGTACTTGATGAGTTACATTGAGCGTCGCTTAAATGTAACATCTTAAAAGGAGGAGAAATCATTTGACTATTATAGAAGCTTTTTCATGGATGAACATCCGCTTCTTACTGGATGGACTTCTCGTTACAGTAGAAGTGGCAGTCCTTTCAATTATTTTTAGTTTTATTATCGGAGCCATTTTAGGATTACTTCGGTACATGAAGATACCCATCTTTTCAAAAATCGTCGGGGGCATTGTTGATTTGATTCGTAACTTGCCTTTATTACTAATCATCTTTTTTACTTACTTTGCATTACCACAAATAGGCATTCGTTTAGATATCTTTTGGTCAGCAGTAGCTGCGATGACGATTTTTGAATCTGCTATGCTGTCAGAAATTATGCGAGCAGGTTTAAATTCTGTTCCTTCTGGACAAATGGAAGCTGGACGTTCTACCGGATTAACGTATCTTCAAACGCTATGGATAATCATTATTCCACAAGCTTTTAAAGCTATGGTTCCTCCAATCGTCAGCCAACTCATATCTTTGATCAAAGATACTTCATTAGCTACCATCATTTCCTTACCAGAATTAACTCATAATGCTCGAATCATTTATGGCCAAAACACAACTTATGTGATTCCGATGTTTATTGCCTTAGCGTTCTTCTACTTTATTATTTGTTACGCATTATCAAAAGTTGCTAAACGTTTTGAAACAAAATTATCTTAATCAAAATAACTGTTCACTAAAACTAGTTTTAGTGAACAGCTATTTTTTTTCCTTCATTTCGGTTACGATAGAAAAAAGATATTGCAGAAACGAGAAAGGATCTTATTATGACTCCCTTTACTGAACGTGTAATCCATATTATCCAATCGATTCCAAGTGGAAAAGTAATGACTTACGGGCAAATTGCATCACTTGCTGGAAACGCTCGAGGTGCAAGACAAGTCGTCCGTATTCTCCATTCCATGAGCCAGAAGTATGATCTGCCCTGGCATCGTATCATTAATGCTAAAGGTGAAGTAGCTATCAAAGATGCTGAAGGAGCCTTTACTCAAAAAGACCGTTTACTTTCAGAAGGCATTACCTTGACACAATCCGGAAAAGTGGATTTAGTGGTTTACCGTTACCATCCCACTACTGAATTAATAATTGAAGGTCAATAAAAGTTACTGTGGGATATTTTTATATAAAAACACGTTAGCTGTCGAAACATTGAAATTCATTTTTTGATAAAAATGATAAGCGGGTACATTTTTATCCGTTACTAACGTGATTGCTTCTAATTCTTTTTTCTGACAGTATTGTTCTAGATACATCATCATTTCTTTTCCCACACCTTTTTGTTGATACTGTGGATGAACGTAAAACTCATCCACATAAACTTCATCTCCAGACCAAAATGTTCGTTCAACTCCGAATAATGCACCAACAATGGTAGACTTATCCACATAAACAAAGCCAAATGACCGTTTTCGGTGTATAAACTCTTGTAGATATCTTTTAGCAGTATTTTTAGTCCACAGTTCATCCCACGGTTTGCTGTTATACACAGTTATCAACAGTTCCACACACACATCTAAATCAAACTCCGTTAATTCTCGAATTATCCAATTTTTATCTTTCAAGAAATTTAACCTTCTTCCATTATCAGCATATCATTTTCATCAAATTTCCAACTAGCACTATAGGCTACTTCCCAATAATAGCCATCTAAATCTTGAAAATACCCACTGTATCCGCCCCAACTTACTTTCTCAGGTTCTTTAACGATTGCTCCACCATTTTGTTTTACAAGAGTAATCATTTCGTCCACTTCCTTTTCTGACTTTAGGTTGCAGGCTAGTGTGATCCCGTTAAATCTCCTTTCTGGAATTGCTGGTGGAACTACTTTGTTAATATCTTTTGCTAATTCTTTAATTGGAAATAACTCTAATTTGCTGCCTTGATTATTAAAAAACACGATAGCGGGTTCTTCTCCTTTTTCATAAGTTTTAAAACCTATGCTTTTATAAAAGTTTAAAGCCGCTTTCATATCTCTTACCCCTAGACAAATTAAATTAATGCGGTTCATTTTAAGTCCTCCTATTAGCTTAATTTAGGTCTACAATTTCTAGCGTTGCTAGATTAATCAAACTATTCACCAAAAAATTTCTGGAGGAATAGGGTTGCTTATAGCCTGTATAGGATTCAATGAGAATTAGAAACCATTAGCGCTTCAGCGATTACGGTTTCTTTGAAGCTTGAAAGCCGTTAAGACTACAGACTTTCCGGCGGCCCCATGCTCCAATACTCCACAAGCAAACCCGTCCATTCCAGAAGAAATTTTATTTTGAAGCATCCATACCATTTGTCATACTACCCTTAATCTAAAATTTTTCTTTTATTGAGAGTGAAAAAAGCTTATTTAAGTCTTCTAACTTAAATAAGCTAATAAGTTACAGCGTTTCAATTAAAAATTGATCTTCTTTGGTTAATTCAAAATCAAATAACTCTAAATTAGCTACTTGATGCTCTTTGTTGTGAGATTTAGGAATAACCACAACCCCTCTTTGGATTTGGTAACGCAATAAAACTTGTCCCCAATTTTTTCCATAATTTTCAGCAATTTTATCTAATGTTTCTATTTGTTCTTGAGTAACTTTGCTTAATGGTCCCCAAGCTTCTGGTACAATATTATTACTCGTTAAATAGTCAATCAATTCATGATTCCATGTATGTGGATTAGATTCAATTTGATTTACTACTGGCTGAATCCGAGCAAAGTTACGCATCGTTTCCAACATATCAATGGTAAAATTGGATACTCCAATTGATTTGATTTTCCCATTATCCACAAATGACTCGAGAACTTCCCATGTTAGTTGCAATTTTCTATCATCTTCAATCGGATGATGGATTAAGTACAGATCAATATAATCGGTTTGTAAATTTTTCAAACTGTCTAGTATAGTTTGTTCTACCAATTCTTTTGAACCAATATATGCTTCGTCTGAAGGAATTTTTGTGGTGATATAAAATTCTTCACGAGGAATGCCACTTTCAAAAATAGTAGTCCCAACACCTGCTTCATTCCGATAAGAAATTGCCGTATCGATCAACCGGTATCCAGCTTGTATCGCAGACTTCAATGAGCTAAAATCGTTCGTTAAAGCTCCATTGTATTGATTGCCTTCTTTACCATAAGTATTTGTTCCGGTTCCAACTACTGGTATATCTACTCCATTTGCTAATGTGATCATTTGCATTGAATCACTCCCTTAAAAAGAATATCTATATTATCAATAATAATGATTCTATTGATATTTAGTCAAGTTTAGACCCTTTTCTTAATGACTTCAGTACTCAAATAAAAAAACATCCCACCTTTTAAGTAGCTAAAGGCAAGATGTTTGTTTTAAAGATTCAGTTTATTATTCAGCTACAGTTGTTTCTCCAGTTACAGTACCTGCATCTAATACTGCAGAATCCATTAATTCTTGAGAAGCAAATGTTAGATTTCCTTCAATTGTTGAATCAGCAAGTTCAAATCCTTCAGCTTCTACTACAACATCTCCAACAAATGTTCCGTTTTGAATTTTAAAGTTTGGAGTTTCAACAGTCATTGTTGGTGCTGTTAATGTAAATTCGTCTGTTACTTTATGATCTTCATCTTGTGAATATAAAGCTAATTTACGGTAAATATCTCCGCTTTCTTCCCCTTTATCATGGAAAGTTCCTGCTACAACGATGTCGTCAGGTACTGTTACATCCTCTGTTATTGCATAGATCCATGTTCCGTCTTCGCTAAGTCCAGCTAAAACGTCTGCTGGATCATTGCTGATTGAAGCAGTTGTAACAACTTCTGTACTTTCAACAGCTGAAGAAGCTGTTGATTCTTTGTCTGCTGTATCTTCGTTATTTCCACAACCTGCTGCAAAAATAATAAGTGATGCACAAGCACCTAAAAATAATGCTCTTTTTTTGTTTGTTTTAATCATAATGTATCCTTACCTCCAATTTTTTTATGCGTTTCCAAAGCTATCAATACCATTTATTAAGAAGTATTGATCTGCCTTAATAACTACAAATATAGTGTACAACATCTTTGTGAATTATTCAACTTGTAATTGTTATATAAATAGATTTTTTTTATTTTTGTGACAAAAAATAGCATTATTAGTAAATAATCCACTGTTTCTTTTCTTTACCACTATCAAATTGAGATTATTTTTCAATCTGACCATTTTTAGTCACTTGCTTAACCTGTCCATTTTCATAATAACCTTTCATAACATCTCTTAATTGTGACCATTTGCACATGTTCTCTTTCAAGTCCACAGAAAAAATACAATTACGGAGTCCACCTTTTTCTTTCTGAGTTTTCAGGATACTGAATTCCAGCAGGATATGCAATCAGTTCAATGGTCATACCCCAAGGCGTTTTCCCGTAAACAAAGCAATTTCCTGCTCCACTTTCAATTTCACCAGACAATTTTTGTGGAGAAGTCCGTAACGTACCACCTGCTTGTTCAAATTGCTGAACAGCTTTATGTATATTTTCTACATAAAGTGCAATGTGTTGAATACCATAATCTACTGGGCTGGCAGGTTCATTCTGATTTGTATTTTCAAAGCAGAACAATTCAATACTGCAGCTATTTCCAATCGTTATCATTCTAATTTCTGTTTCTTTTCCGCCTGAGTCCATGTCAAAGCGCTTTTCAACCAGTTCCCCTGTTCGCGGTTTATCTTCTTTTTTGAGATTATCATAAACAAATTCTGCCTCAAATGCCTCTTTGAAAAACAAAGTAGCTTCTTCCATATTAGGTACTGTTATTCCGACATGATCAATTCCTCTTATATTTCTACTCATTCCTTTTGGCTCCTTTCAATTCTATTTAATAAAAGTGTAGCATATGTAAAAAGAATATTAAAAAATTATGGAAGGAGGAGAACCTTGACTACTATTAAAATAACCTCAAAAGTTAGCTTAAGCTAACTTTTGAGGTATGCGACGCTATCTATTGAGATACATATTTAAGTACAAATTCTTGAACTTTTTGCTCATATTCTTCTTTATTCTCTTCATAAGAATCCGCATGATCAGCATTAGATGCAATATATAACTCTTTAGGAGATGAGTTAGCTTCATATACATCATATACCATATCTGTCGGCACAAATTTATCTTCTGCACCATGGATAAAGAGCATTGGAACTTTATTCTTTTTGATCTGTTCTACTGTATCAGCTTCTCCAAACCAATAACCAGAACGTACTTTTGTTACTAAACTAGTAACTGGAATCAATGGAAATTCAGGTAGATCGTACATATCTTTCAATTGATACGCCAGTTCGCCATTTAAAGAGCTATACCCGCAATCTTCCACAATTACCTTAACATTATCCGGTAATTCTTCTCCACTAACATTCATGACCGTGGCTCCGCCCATGCTGATTCCAAATAAAGCTAATTCAGCATCTGTGCCTACTTTATCGATCATCAATTGGATCCACTGCAAGTAGTCTTTTCGTTCGTGCCAGCCAAAACCGATATAGTCTCCTTCACTCGTTCCATGTCCACGAGCATCTGGTACAAGTACGTTAAACCCCATGTCATGGTACAATTTAACATACGGAGCCATTTGTTCTAGGTTGCCTGCGTATCCATGAGCCAATATAGCTACTTTTTTTGAAGTAGATTCACTTTCAATATAAACCCCAGAAAGATTTAATCCATCAGCTGACTCAAGAGACACTTCTTTACGCTCTACCTCATCGTACCATTTCTTTTCTTCCAGCCATGGATCTTCTGGATCGTAATCTCCATCAACATTTGTTGCTTCTATGAAGTCCTTTGGGTTTATGGCTACTGCTACATCATAGAAATAATTCCCAGCGAATCCTAACCCAATAATAATCATAGCCACCAAAACAGCTAAACTTATCCATAATTTTCTTTTCATTTACTCACACTCCACTACTTTGTTGATCGAACCATATAATCATTCAGTTTATTCTACCCTTTTCTTATGTAAATGTGAACCACTCACGAATACAGGGCTGAGAAAAAATCTCAACCCTATATTCATAAATGCGACTTATATTACGGTTAGAAAAATTTCTCCTTACACACAGTTGCCTGCTAATCCTCTAAAAATCCAAGCAGTTTAAGGGTCGTATTACGATTCCTGATTGTTACCTTTTTATAGAATGAGCGGCCGGCTAGTTTCGAATAATAGGTTTTACTGTAATTCTGCTTAAAAGAGGAGGACCAAAATATAGCCAGTTCTCCTATGTAGACTTTTTCATAAGTAGTATCAATGACCGATAGGAGTTCAGTAATCTCTTTCTTATCCGCTGAAGGCAATAAAAACAAAGCATTGTGCCTGTAGTCTTCATCTTCTCCCCACCAAATTGGAATACTTGCTAATTCTGCTTGATACTTCTCATCAGAAATAACCACAACATCAACTGGAAAAGAAAAGTTATCCACTAAAACATTTTGACATTTTTCTAAAACATCTTGCTCCGTGTCTTCTGCACTATCGACAATCAAATTGCCACTATTAATATGCGATCTGACATTTGCAAATCCAGTATTGATTAGATGCTGTTTTAATTCGCTCATTGGAACACGGTTTTTCCCTCCAACATTGACTCCTCGTAATAAGATAATAAATTGCATACGACCAACCCCCTTTATCTGTTTAGTTGATATCCCTAAATATATTTACTATTTAAGGAGTATTCCATATAAAGTCAGCAACCAATTCATCTACTTGCGTATTTTCATGTAGTCGACTATGAGCAGCCTGTGATCCAGTAACGATTTCCTCACTATAATTCATTTCATTTGTTTGCATTAAATGACCAATCGACAATCCGCTTCTAATCGGAACTGTTCCATCTCCTTCTGACCCATCTTGCAGATCTCCAACGATGTTCAACATTTTAGTCATTCTAGGGTATTGCTTTATTCTTGTAGTAAAATCGCTATATCGTTCGCTGGTTACTAATGGACCGTTTTGTTTTAAATCATTCAAGGATTGCTCTTCATTACCTGATACAAAGTCATTGAATGGTGCACCTATAGCCACGAAGTTATTCACTATCGGCTGCGTTTTGTCGTTTCCATATGTGCTTAGATAGCGGAAACTACTTACTCCGCCCATAGAGTGTCCAACTAAGTTAACTTCATTTATTTGATAAACGGTCTTTAAATAAGTTAAAACATCTTTGATCCACTCTGCTTGATTCCATTCATTATTCTTATTATCTGCAAACAACACTTGAACCATTGGATTGTTTGATTTATTTTGCCATTCACCGATTTCAGAAATAATTCCATCCGGCTGAACAGTTATTGTTAATACATTTTCCCCCCAGCTATTCGCTTCAAATCGAGAGAGCATTCCATTAAAACTACCTGCTGTTCCTCCATATCCATGGATAAAAAGAGTGGGGACTTCCGTTTGATTTGTAGCCAACGGGTCCAAAGATTCAATGTTGGAACTCATTTTTTCACTTGTATTGATTGACTGTTCCTCACTAGTTGTTTGGTTTTCATTAAATGATTCAGTGTTTTTCCGGTTTCCACAACCCATGATTACAATGCTTAACAAGATAACTAAGATTGGAAAATAAACCTTCTTTCGCATACATTATCACTCCCAACTACTTCTAACTACTATAATAAACCATATTGTTAAGTATAAAGCAAAAGTCATCTTTTATTTCCAAGAAAATAATTTTTTTTGTACAGTTCATTTTATTATGGGCTTTTGTTATAATAAAAAAAACGCGTTATATAATTAACAGAATGAATGATAAACATAAGGAGAATGCCTAAATGATAGAATTCAAAACTGTTTCAAAATCTTATAACAGTAAACAAGCGTTAAAAGAAGTTTCTTTTACTATCCGTTCAGGAGAAATTTTTGGTTTAATCGGACATAATGGTGCTGGAAAATCGACCGCCATCAAATCGTTAGTTAGTATCATTGAACCAAGTAAAGGCGAAATTTTAGTGGATGGAGAAAATATTGCAACTAACCGACTTGCTATAAAAAAGAAAATCGGTTATGTTCCCGACTCTCCTGATATGTTCTTACGTTTATCAGCTATGGAATATTGGGATTTGATTGCTGTTGCTTACGAAATTTCCGAAGAAGAAAAAGACAAACAACTATTAAAGTTAATGAACCTATTCGATATGGTGGAAAATCAAGCTAGTATTATTAGTTCTTTTTCACATGGGATGCGTCAAAAAACCTTTGTTATAGGTGCCTTACTATCAGATCCGGAAATATGGGTGTTGGATGAGCCAATGACAGGATTAGATCCTCAAGCAGCTTATGATTTGAAAAAATTAATGAGACAACATGCAGCAAAAGGAAATACTGTGTTGTTCTCCACCCATGTATTAGAAGTAGCACAGCAACTTTGCGATCACATTGCGATCCTTAAGAACGGTGAGATTTTGTATGATGGTACAGTTGAGGAATTGCAAGCGGAAAATGAAAACCAATCACTAGAGACAATTTATTTAAAAATGGCAGGAAGAACTCTAGCGGAAGAACAACCTAATAGCGAGATTGATCTAGCTTCTCCAGAAAGGAGAGGATGAGCATGCGGCTGCAACATATCAAACAGCTGGCTAAAGTAAATTTGATTTCTGCTAATCCTCATCTAATCGAGAAAAAAAGAGCGGCATCTTCATATCCACCATATGTGGCTGTTCTTTTACAAAGCGGTCTTATGTTGTTTATATTTTTTCTATTGTATAGTTTTATGTTTTTTTTCATAGACTTTACTCAGTATCCTGGTATGTTTACTACTTATATTGTTCTATTCATTGTCATGGCTCTTCTGCAAGGATTCTATTTAGTTTATAATTTATTCTATGAGTCAAAAGATCTCATTCATTATCTTCCACTGCCATTTAAAGGAAGTGAAGTTTTCACAGCTAAGTTGGCTGTCCTTGCACTAATGATTTTGCCGTATTTGATTCCAATCTTATCTTTATTTATTCTGTTAGGACAGGATGCGGGACAATCTATTTTAATTTCTATTATAGTTTCATTGTTTTTATTTCTATTACTGTTAATGGTGATCTTTTTCTTTTCTGTGGTTTTGGTTCATTTGATTACCAAACTACCATTTTTCAAAAAAAATAAACAAGCCATCACAACGACTCTTTATACTTTATCCAGCTTAGGAATGACAGCTGTCATCCTTTTCCTCTCTTCCATAGATCAAGAAGCTGACATTCCCTATGGACAAATCTTGCCTGACTATCGAGTGATTCCTTTTGTACAATCATTCCACCAAGTCTTATTAAATCCACTCAGTTTAAATGCTTGGCTTGGTATCTTTTTATGGATTGCGCTACTAGCTATTCTAGCATTAGTCGTATTTAAATGGGCAGTGCCCGAATTTTATCGAGAAGAAGAATTGGATGTAAGAGATAGACACAAAAAAACAAAAAATCAACAAAAAGACAACTCAACTGGTTTAAAGAAACCTCTCATTTCTGTTAATCGAACCTTATGGAAATATAACTTTGGACTTATTCAAGATGGTACACTTATCATGCAACATTTGAGTTCAAGTATTGTTTTTCCTATCATTATACTATTAGGTCCAATTTTTACGAATGGGATTTATTTAGGAGATATGACCTTGCATTATTGGGCTTTATTTTTCTTTACTGGATTTGCGTATGCTTTTCTTACATTGAATGCGACCTCCATTGTTGGTGTTATTATCTCACTAGACAGAGAGAACTTTATGTACCTAAAATCCTTACCTTTTTCGATGAAAAACTACTTAAAGCAGAAATTTTTATTCGCTTTTGCAGCGGAAGCTCTGCTCCCACTTATTTTAGGGATAGTCTTTATTTTTATTGCAAAACTACCTTTATTGTTGGGAGTGCTATTTTTAGCTGGAATCATCATCGGGATTTTCGTACTATGTCACTATTACTTTGCCCGTGATTTCCGTCTATTATATTTGGAATGGCAGAATCTTACAGAATTATTCAACAGAGGAGGAGCCTTCATTCAATTTGTTAGTCTTTTTAGTTCACTCATTATTGGACTATTATCTATTCTCCTTATTGGCTTCTTATTAAATAACTTAACTCCTATCTGGCAAACAATTGTCTCTGTGTTAACAGCTGCTATCCCAATAATGGCATGTGTTTGTACTATAAAATGGTACAATGAACGCTTTTGGTCTCGTTTGAGTGATTAAATTAGGATGATACAATAGGTGTAAATAAAAAAAATTAAAAAACGGATGGTCGCGTTTAAGCTGTCATCCGTTTTTACTATTCTCATACTTTGTTTACAAACTAGTTCAAACAAAATTCTTTTTTGAAAATTTCTTTTATCTAACAAATCCATTTTTAAAATTATCGTACCAAGCTTCTAGCTCTTTTGATTCATCAATTTCCAACAATTGATATATTTCATAGGCAAACTCGACTGCAGCTGTTTCATTTGCAGTGATGATATTTTTATCTCGAATCACCTGTGCCTCCAAAAAATTTGTTGCCCCATTATATTCATCTTGCGCTTCAAAAAACGCAAAACTGTCCCCAGTATGTTTAACTTTATCCAGTAATCCATGACTGCCATGAAAATCCACCTGGTAAGATGACCAATGCCAAATTGTTTAAATCAGTATACTCTTCAATCGAAAGGTCGATTTCAGCGCGTAAGCCACCAATAGAAGTCTTTGATTCTTTATCTAAAGCAATCGTCTTTACTGAATAGTGTGGAACAGAGTTCACTTCAGCAATAGCATACGAAGCTTCCCAATCCGCCCACTTATCGGTCAATAAAAGTAATACATCTTTCGTATTCATTGGTACACCACCTTTTTCACTATTAGTTAATTATACCACGTCCATCATTTCATTCATCTTGTACTCATTCCACAAAATGAATAATATATTTTTTACGCTTCTACAATTGATGTCTTAAAATTATTTAGTAATAACTGTATTGTATTAGCCTTATATACTATTTTTTTTAAAGAAAAAATGCTCATTGACATCTTATAATGGCAATGAGCAAGTATATAACTACACTAAAAAGTCTTAATAATCAAATTGACGGTAGTAACGACGAATGTCTAACGGATGACAGTTAAGTTTTTCAACATGTGTATCAATTCGTTGAGTCACACAGTGTGACACTAAATGCGAAAGTCGACCTCTATATTTTTCACTGATTCCTTCTAATGCATAATCTTTTGAGTCAATAATTGTATAATTCGCACAAATACGAGGCAATAGTTTAGCTACCCGTTCAGATAATGAACGCTGTTCGTCTTCACCAATGAATAACGTAACTGGAGTTGCTTCTTCCACGATTTCTAATGTTCCATGTAAGAATTCTGCCGCATGAATTGATTTTGAAGGCAACCAGCTTTGCTCTTCCCAATAACACATCGCGTAGGAATAGACTCCCCCCCATTGGTTACCTGCACCAATAAAGTAATGCATATCATCGTGCCTATGTTTTTCAGCAAATTCACGCCCAAAATCATCAGCTGATTTTTCAGCTTCTATCAATCCAATAGCTAAATGTGCTTCTAATTCTTTATAATAGTCTTCATAATCGTCAAATTCTCCATTACGATACATGAATCGATCTGCCGCCATAAAAAACTTCAATTGTTCATTCATCGGATAGGTAATTAAGTAATCGCCAATATCTGCTAAAGGAGTGTTTGGTAAATCTACAAAAGAAATTATAGTGGCTCCTAGTTCTTTGATATCTTTAGTTGCCTTCACAACTTCTTGAGTTGTACCTGTTACTGAAGATAAGATGACTACTGATTTATCCGTTAGCCGTTTGTTGCCTGTTGTATAATATTCAGCTGCATGTTGAACATACACAGGTAAGTTGCTTTTGCCATTGATGTAAGTAACAGCTTGCATGCTTGATGCATAAGTCCCCCCTATTCCTAAGTAGTAGATGTTGTCAAAACCTTTTTCCCAGACTTCATCTACTATTTTTTCTACTTCACTTCTTAATTTTAAAGCTCCATTTACACTATCAATTAATTTAGGTTCATCGAATTTCAACATTTTTTTATTTCCCCTTTTTATTATATTTTGCTTTTTAATACTTCATCAAAATCATCGAAAATCCTTTTGCATAAATCAATCCCTTGAGCAGTTGCAGTTTGATAAGCCAGATACTGGAAAGGAATGATTAATAATAAAGGACTGATTTTTTCACTAACTGTTACACCCAAAGCCAAAGTATTTATATCATCGCTCTTGTCTGTGGTGATAGTGAAAGAATCTTTAACATACTCACTCATATAACTTCTTAATGCTATTGAGCGTTCCTTTAAGCTGCTGTCCGTTTCAATGTAGATAAGCGTGTGGTCTTGATCTGCTTCGAGATAAGGTCCATGCATATAAGCTTCTAGTTCAAATCCTTGTGCCGGTTTCCTCACTGTTTCAGTAAATTTAGTTTCAAATTCTTTTGCCGTACCCCAGTTAGGACCGTAACCCATTGCGATAAAGCGTTGTCCTAATTTAAAAGCTTCTTTGTGTGTTTCAAAAAAATCAATAGATTTAGCAATCACACTATCAATATTCATAACTGCTGAACGAATATCACTAAGCTCCTGCGTTACTTCATCAGCTGTTAGGAAATCCGCTTCCTTAGCAGCTGCCAGGGCTACTAACATAAGGTTTAAGACTGTTGCTGAATACCCTTTTGTGACAAAACCAACTTTTTCAATTCCCATATTCAAATCAAAAACAGTGTCGACAACTTTAGTAATGGGGCTAGTAACATCACTTGTCATAGCAATGGTTTTAATATTTTGTGCTTTTGTTATTTTTTCAACCGCTTGGATCGTTGATGTACTTTTACCACTTTGAGAGACAGCAATTACTAAATCAACTTTAGGATCCACTTTGCCATAATGTAAGAAATTGAATGGCTCTTGGATATCGATATAAATAGGTGCTGTGCTCTCCATATAGTACTTTGCAGCTAAACAAGCATTGAAAGAAGACCCCGTTGCTAAAATCAAGTAATGTTTTACGTCTGCCAATTGTTTTTTATCAAAAATAAATTCAGCAAGAATAGTTGTTAAACTAGTTTGTTCTTCTGCGATATAATCTAGCATTGTTGTCATTATATTCCCCCTTAAAAAATGCCAATCCACGATCCTAAGATACCTACAACGGCCATTCCACCTAAAATCATTAGTGGTTTAACATCCTTTTTCAATAAATAAAAGACGATTCCAAAAGCTCCTAAAGGCAATAATCCTGGCATAATATTATCAAAAATACTTTGTACAGTTACTGCACCATCTCCAGTACCGATTGAAAGCGGAATAGTGATGTCAATTAGTGTTGCTGTCATAGCACCAACCACCATTAATCCAATAATTGAAGCCCCTAAAGTTAAACTATCCATCATTCCATTGCTTTGGATTTTCTTTAAGAACCCCGTCCCCAATTTATAACCCCAATTAGTAAATAAATACCGTAAAATAAGGTGAGGAACATTAAAAATCAATAGAAATAAAATAGGTCCTAAAATGTTTCCTTGTAAAGCCAATGATGTTCCAATACCAGTCGCAATTAAACGTAAGGTGCCCCAGAAAAATGAATCGCCAATACCCGCTAAAGGACCCATTAAAGATGTTTTAATACTATCGATTGTTTTTACATCAAACTTTTCATCTAATGTATTTTCTTCTTCCATCGCTGCATTGATTCCAAGAATCAAGGTAACAATATGCGGTGTTGTGTTAAAGAATTCTAGGTGACGCTTTAAAGCACCAGACATTTCATCTTTAGTCTTATATAATTTTTTTAAAATTGGGATCATCGCATAAGCATACGCCATATTCATTTGACGTTCATAGTTCCAAGAGAATTCCATTTGGAAAGAGCGCCAGAATACTTTATTTAAATCTTTTTTTGTTATTAAATTCTCTTCTTTTGACTTAGAAGTCTTCGTCATCGTCAATAACCTCCCCATTTGTTGTCTGAACCCCGTCAGTTGGTCCTTTTCTAAAGTTCATAATATTTACAACGATGACCGCTATGATTGCACCTAAAACAGCAATCCCAGTAACCGGAATATCTAAGTATGCTGCAACAATAAACCCTAAGAAAAAGTACGGTGCTACCGTTTTATTAATTAATAGACGAGCTAACATAGCAAACCCTAGTGCAGGGATAATACCAGTAGCAACAGATAACCCATGTTGGACAAATTCAGGAATCATATCCAATAATCCTTTGATTGTGTTGCTCCCTACTGAAAAAGAAATTGCAACCACTAAAGCAAGCATTAAAGATAAACCAAATCCTGCAGTTAGATGCATCCGTTCAACGCCTTTATAATTCCCTTCACTTGCGTAACTATCTGCTTTGTTGTTCATGATTGGAATCAATAATCCTAAATAAATATTTTTAAAAATCAACGTCAATGTAGCAATTGGAAGCCCAAGTAATAGAGCTGTTTCGGTACCAGCACCAGCCGTAATAGCAAAAGCAGTTCCCAAAATACCACCTGTTACAACATCTGGAGGAATTGAAGCACCCACTGAAAATGAACCGATGAATGCTAACTCTAAAGTAGCTCCCATGATAATCCCAGTATTAATATCACCTAATACAATTCCAGTAAACAAACCCGTCACAATCGGACGAGATAATAATGACGTTCCTAAAGCATATTCAGATTGGGCAATAAAAGCCACAATTCCCAGAAGGACAGCTTGCATGATCATCTATTTTCTTCCTTTCTTTTAAAAAGCATTTAATGCAGCAACTTTTTTATCAGCTGGTACTTGACGAATTTCCACTTCAATTCCTTTATCGACTAATTCTTTTATCAACTCCTCTTCTTCAGGTGTAACATTGATTGCTTTAGAAATATTTCTTGTACCTTCGCGTACCTTTATACCGCCTAAATTGATCTGTTGGATTTCTGGATAAGCCTCTGCTAGGGTCTTAGCATCTTTTACAGATTCCACAACAATAAACAGCTTATATTTATCTGTTACACCGCTTTGTAAAGCCTTAATAGAGTCTTCGATACTTTTGATAACCAACTTTACACCTTGCGGTTTAGCCAATTTAATCGTTGTTTTACGGATATCATTTTGTGGAACATCATCATTAGCAATTAAAATACAATCTGCCCCTATGTTTTGTGTCCATGAAAAAGCTACTTGTCCATGTAATAAGCGATGGTCTACACGTAATAATTTAAGCATGTTATTTTCCTCCCTTAAAATTCTTCTTCTTCAGTTTCATTTTGAATCGTTTCATTACAAAATTGAATTGTTGGTGTTGAATTACCTAGTGCCTTTTTAATCATTTCCGGAATCGAATCAACGAATTCCAATTGAGTCATTAATTCGATCAGTAACGGTAAATTCATTCCTGCAACTAAATAAAAATTTGGAGTATGTATATAGTTTAAAAATTCATTGTTTATACTACCGCCAAAAATATCTGTTACAACAATCAATTCGTTTTCTTTATTTACGTCCATAAGTACTTTTATTTCTTCGCTCAAATTATAATCAGCTGTCATATAAGTATCAATAGTTGTGATTTTATCGTTTTTACCACAAATTAATTCTAATGAACTTAAAATTCCTGATGCAAAATTTCCATGACTGGCTAAAATTAATTTTCTTTCCACTTTATTCACCTCTCTTATATCTATATATATGCAAAGAGCGTGCCAAATTTAGTGGCACGCTCTTTGCATATATTAAAATTCTTCTTCAGTTATTGATACATCAAGTTTTTGGAAAATAATATCATGGATATAAGCTAATTCAGAATCAGGTATCTTGACACTGTAGTTTTTCTCTATGACACTAAACGCTTCTTTAATTTTTTTTAGCTGTTCTTTTTGACACTGGTTTGTAAACCTTTCCCAACTATAATTTTCAATTGTCTCATTACGGATTAGCCGTTCAATTAAACAACTAATATGAATGTATAAAGCAAGCTTACCCTCATTCGCAATCTGTTGTTCTGTTAGTTCTTCAAATATGCGCATAAACAATTCAACTTCTGACATGACTTTATCACTGTCAAGGATGGTAACCGAATCGATGACTTTTTTTAATGAAAAATTACGAATCATACGATTATTAAATTGTTCATTTTCTTCCGGAGTCATGACTTTTTTCAGCCAATCAGAAAGATTTTGCGTTCCTTTTCCAGAAATTAATTCTTCAAGAGAAAGATAGGGTATGTCATCGATTGCGGGATTAGCGGTTCCTATAATACCAACAACATCATATAATGAAAAGACCGTTTCTTTCTTTTTATGATTATGCAACGTTTCATAATCATAAGGAACAACTTTTAAGTGACTAGCTGCCGGCAAACTTTCTTCTAATAATTGACTGATTTGTTTTGCTGTTCCGATTCCCGTAAAGCAAGTCGTCAACAAAGCCTTAGTCTTATTTTCTTGCGGATAGATTAATTTCCAATCCTGTTTAAGATAACTCGCCGAACGGACTGCTACATCAGAAAGACTCAGTTCTTTTTGAATGTTTTCTCCAACAGCAAGTGCTAAAGGTGTTGTAACATTATTCATGATCATAATCGGAGCTGTTAATTGTTGTGGAAAATATTCATAAATCTCTTTTAATGAACCCATATCAACTAAAATAACTAAGCCATTACTAATGTCATTTTTCTCTGAATAGTCAACAATTTCTTCAGCAATTTTTTGCGGCGTAGTATCCAGTGGCATATCAAACGATTCAAAAATATTTTTCCCTAACATATTGTTGGCAACATTTGCAATACTACTGGCTGTAGCGTAACCATGAGCTACAATAATGGCTTTAGCAGATATAGATTCTCGGGATACTCCTAGTCGATTAAGATAGAGCGTAAGCAATATCTTGTCCATATCCGATACTTCAATATCTAATTTAGGTTGAATTAAAATGAGAATCCGCTCGATATATTGAAACTGTGTAGCATATGTCTGTGCTACTTTTTCTTTGAACTCTTTGATTAAACGAATTAATCCAGTACTTTCCGGCTGCCATCGGACACTACTGCGTTGGAAAAGATAGTAACTAATGGCATATACTGTGTTGCCATTAAAAGTAATTTGATAAGAAGCCTCCATCTGCTTTAACGTATCCCGTACATATTGGGTCATAAATAAAAGCAATTCTTGTTTTTGTTCCCTATCTGTTTCAAAAATCAAGAAATCAAATAGATTATCCACTTCTTGCTTCATACTTTCTTCTGCTCCAGTTAAATCTGATCGATGAGTGCTGAATTCAACTAATAACTTTTCGTAAGTTTGAATGATTCTTTGTTGATCAGGATTTTTTTGAACAATTAAGTTTTCCACTGTCGTTGATTCGTCAACCCGCACACTTTCTTCAACCACTGCACTCGTATTAAGCACAGCATGAGATAGAAAATCTGGTGACAAATGATGGATGGCTATTTTTACTTCTGACTCTTCTCTTTGCAGCGAAAACGCATTTGCTACAGTTACTTTTATCACATTTTTTAGTTCACCAATATTGCCTTTATATATCCCATTTTTCAACAAATGCAATACTTGACCACTGACTAATAATGGATTTTTTATTTTTCGCTGCTCTTTAATTAAAAAATCATAAACCATTTCTAAACGTTCATTTTGTGTACGAGAAATTAAAGCAGGCAATTCAATTTGTACCGGAATCCGGCGAATAAACGTCGTTAAAAAGCTACTAGAAAGATCTTCTGTTGTGGCAAAGAATAAACGTGTTGTTACTTTGCGTGGATTATTCGATTCACCCATCCGATAAATAATTCCTTGATCTAAATAGGTAAATAATTTTTCTTGCCCTTCTGCGTTCAAACGATGGACTTCATCTAAAAATAATATTCCACCATCCGATTCTTCAAACGCTCCTTTACGATTTTCATCAGCTCCTGTATACGCACCTTTAACGTGCCCAAACAACTGGCTCGTCAATAACTCTGGGTTATTGGCATATTGTGCACAATTCAAGGTAACCAAAGGAACATCTTCTTCGATTAAATCATTAGCCAAGCAAAATTGATAAATAATCTTCACCATATAACTTTTCCCTGTTCCACTTTCACCTGTCAGTAAAACCGGCAAACCATTATCGGGATAATAGATAGCTGTTTTTAGCTGTTCAATACTACGGGATAAACTTGCACTGTTCCCAATCAATAACGAGAAAAAATCATTTTTTTTGTAAAATAAAGGTTTTTCTTTTTTTAATTCTTCTAAGCTATTGTAAATAGTTTTAGATAAAAAATAAAATTGGTTTTCAAAAGCTTCTTTGTGTAAAAAATAAACAGGCCGAGTATTAATTTTGACAATAATCTCTTGCTCATTTAGTTGACTTAAGTAATGACTAACAGTATTTCTTTTGATTCCAAATTCTTCAGCCATTCTTTTAGCTGTAAAAATATCGCTTACATTATCTGGATCAAAAAAAGCTGTTTGGTTTTCTAAATAATCAACTAATTTTTTCTTTAACATTATTTTCACCTCAATTTTATATTAGTCGAATAACCTAAGAAGTCAATCTTTCCTTGATAATTTAGCGTATTCATATATTAGGTAACATATTTAATAATTTGAAATATCTTTTTGTAAAAGAACCCTCTCAAGATTGATACATTAGTGTCTTGAAAGGATTATCTTAGTATATAATTATTTATTAAATGATTATAATTTCTTAATTCTCCTTATTTTTCTGTCAGTATATGTACCGTACCCATTCTTCCAGTACATCTGTATCTTCTGAAAGTTTAAAATAAAATTTTTGTAAGTTTCATTTACTTAATTCTTCCAAATTTAAAATAAACCTATTTTAAATTTCAATTGATAATTCCATTTCATTCATTCTATTATTTTCATGAGTTATTTTATTGTAATTTGTTTACCTTAAATAACAATGACTTAGACCAATAATTTTGTGATAAAAAAAAGTCTAGAATTGTAGATTTCTAGACTTACATCTCATTCTTTAATTAACTTAGCTCATCATTTCTTTTTCTTTTGCTTTTTATTTTGCTTTTTATTTTTATTTTTCCCAATCGATTTAAGTGCACGTTTCATAACATCAAAAAAGCTTAAGGAATGGACCATATGACTTGGTTCTACATATACTTGGATAGCTCGAAGAACTTTCTTAGGATCCTTAGATGAAAAGGTAAAGGTACCAGATCTTTTTGTTTCGATTGCATAACGTGGTATCCATTTCCCTTTAAACATTACTGAAGCAATGACATTCTCTACTTCTTCCCATGGAATTTGAACAAATTTACGTTTATCGCGAGAATTAAAGAACTCAAACCCTTTATCACCTATCATAATTTTCCCATAATCCGTTAATCCTGTAAAAGCAGTGGCATCTATTACTAAATCTACTTTTGTATTGATTGATTCAACCATTCTATCTGCTCCATTTCATTTATCATCTTTTCACCATTATACGTTGTTTTAAGTGCTTAGAGCAATAAAAAAAGTGACTGAGATGATCCCAGCCACTTTTTATTGCGAATTAGTAGTGATTCAGAGATTTTAAACGACTTTTTAGTTGATCTTATAAAAGTCCGATTAAATGTCCACCGATTCCGACTACGAATAAGCCAAGAATAATAACGATTGGACTAACTTTTTTCTTAAGCAACCACATACAGAACATTGTTAAAGCCAATGCAGCTAATCCTGGAATCAATTGATCCAAGTTGTTTTGTAAAGTTGTTACTTTTGTAGGTGAAAGTGCCAATCCTGAGTTGACTTGTTCAAAGGCTTGACGAATTCCTTCGCCACCCATTGGAAGTTCATCCCATTTAATGTATGCTCCTTCATCTAGTTGAACTCTGGAAACAACTGGTTGGAAACTGATCGATACCCACCGCTGTACTAAAGCAGCTAATACGAACATACCTAGAATTGATGCACCTTTAGTAATGTCTTGTAACAATCCACCTGAAAGGTCTTCTGTGATTTTAGAACCGGCTTTATAACCGAATTCTTGTGTATACCACATGAATCCCCAACGAATTAGGTTCCAAGCTACGAAGAAAATGATTGGTCCAAGGATACTTCCACCCATAGCTAATGATGCTCCAAGAGCACCTAACATCGGACGTACAGTAAACCAGAACACAGGGTCACCAACACCGGCCAAAGGACCCATCATACCAACTTTAACCCCTTGAATAGCTACATCATCAACTGGAGCTCCATTTGCACGCTCTTCTTCAAGAGCTAAAGTAACTCCAAGAATTGGTGAAGCAATGTATGGGTGAGTATTAAAGAATTCTAAATGACGTTTTAACGCTAATGCGCGATCCTCTTTAGTAGTGTATAATTTTTTAATTGCTGGAATCATTGAGTAAGCCCAACCACCATTTTGCATACGTTCGTAGTTCCAAGAACCTTGGATAAACGTAGAGCGCCATGCTACGGCTAAGCGATCTTTTTTAGATAAAGTAATTTTTTCTGCCATGTCTCTTCTCCTCCTTCAGGATTAATAATCGTTTAAGATATCGCCAAGCGGGTCACCAGAGTTGCTTCCGCCACCATTTGAAGAACCACCCATTTTAGATAGGTTCAAGTAAATTAGAGCGATAGCTACACCTAATGCACCAAGAGCAATAAGAGTTAATTGAGAAATTGCTGCTACTACAAATCCGATAATGAAGAACGGCCATACTTCTTTTGTTGCCATCATGTTGATAACTAATGCATAACCAACCGCAACGACCATTCCACCACCGATTGCCATACCGTCAGTTAACCAAGCTGGCATAGATTCTAAGAATGATTGAACTGTTTGTGCTGGGATGAATAAAAGTGCTGCTGCTGGGATAGCAATACGAATCCCTTGCATAGCTACGGCAGCCATATGCAACATTTCGATTCTTCTGAAATTACCATCTTCAGCTGCGCTGTCCATTAAATGTACGATAGGTACAGCTAATGTACGAACAACCATTGTTAAGAAAAGTCCTGCTACTGCAAGTGGAACCGCAACTGCGATCGCTGCTGGAACTCCTGCAACGCCTTGTCCACCTAATACTAAAATAATTGCTGATGCAACTGATGCTAATGCAGCATCTGGTGCTACGGCTGCTCCAATGTTTGCCCAACCAAGAGCGATCATTTGAAGTGTTCCGCCAAGAATGATACAAGCTGTTAAATTACCTGTTACTAAACCGATTAATGTACATGCCACTAATGGTTGATGGAATTGGAATTCGTCTAAGATTCCTTCGATACCGGCTAGAAATGCAACAAGAATTACTAGAATAATTGATATTATAGACATAATAGGCCTCCTATTTAATTTAATATTATTTTATTAGTTCATTATGCGCGTGCTAATTCATTTTTTGCTTTTTTAAGAATCTCATTCATATTGCCACTTGAATCATTTGGAACTTTACGTACATCAAATTTAACGCCTTTTTCTTTCATTTCTTCAAAAGCTTCAACATCATCTTGTCCCATTGAAAGAACTTTACTTACAACAACTTTCCCAACTGAATGTGCCATAGAACCAACGTTAACTTCTTTAATATCTACGCCGCCGTCCATAACTCTAACAACATCTCTAGGGTTTTCAAATAATAATAATGCTTTTGTGCCTCCAAAACGAGGATCTTTAGCAATTTCAATCATTTTACTGATTGGAACAACGTTAGCTTTAACTCCTGGCGGTGCTGCTTGTTCAATTAATCTCTTACGAAGATCATCTTTAGCAACAGCGTCTGAAACGATAATAATACGGTTTGGTAACACAGATTTTGTCCACGCTGTAGCTACTTGACCATGTAGCAAACGAGAGTCTACACGTGTTAGACCTAATTTGATTTTGCCATCGCCAACTACTGTTCCTGGTGGGATCGAACCTTGTACTGGTTCAGCAGTTGCAACTGCAGTTGTTGATACAGGTTCCAACTCTTCAGGTCTGATTCTAACGCCCTCTTTTGCTGTTTCAATGATATGTGCTGCAATTTCTTGAGCTGAATTCATTGAAAGACGAGATGCGTAAGCTTCAATTACCATTGGTAAATTTAACCCAGAAACGATTGCCCACTTCTCTTTATGTTCTTCAAACAAAGTGTTTGCTTGATTAAATGGAGTACCACCCCATAAATCAACTAAGAACAATACTTCATCTTGATCGTCAAACGAAGCGATTGCAGTTTTCATTTTTGTTTTAACGTCTTCTGGCCCTTCGCTTGGCATTAAAGTAATAGCTTTAACATTTTCTTGTTCTCCAAAAATCATTGCGCCAGATTGCAAGATGCCTTCAGCAAATTCGCCATGGCTTGCTAGTATAATTCCTACCATATTTCTACCTCCTAAATATTTTATTTCTATTTTCTGATGAGACGAAACTAACAGAATCACTTCTTCATCATGTTTTTTAGTTTTATCTCACTTAAAAACACAACTCTTAAAGCTACAACACCGCCACCTTTCAATATACTTTATCTAAACATGGTAGCGTTTAGATTTTCCAACAAGCTTATTGATTTGTCCATCACTTATTATATGCAATTATTGTGCCAACTTTAGTGTATCGTTTAAAACACCAATAAACCAGTACCTGAAAATGATACACAAACAAATAGTTGATACACTTTCCAGTGTATCAACTATTTGTTTTGCTCTCTATTCTTTTTTTATTTTAGTGTATTATTTACGTACAACGTATATTTATATTGAAACAGATATTTTTAGAGGAATTTAACTAACTTCATTAACTGCAAATCAATATCAGCAAAACAATCGATGAATCTTACTTCAATTTTGGTGACAGGTCCTATTATCTCCTTATTAAAACTATTATAGACACTCTCATGAAACGAATCTGTTAAAGGGAAAAGTAGTATAACTTTATCAACGTATTCCTTGCTTTTTTGTGTGTATCGATTGCTATAGGCAAACATTTGATACATATCTCCTTGAGAAGGTCCGAAACGATCCAAAATTTTCCACTTTGTATCTACAATAATTAATGATTCATCTTCTTTTGATCGCAAAACAATATCTGGCTTCAATAGATAACGTTTTCGGGATTTTTCTACTTGAAGATTCCTAAATTCATCAAACAAGTGATGTTTGTGTTCTTGTGTTGTGACAGTATAGTTTTTTAATACACGCTTTAAACTAGTTGCAATATATGATTCATAAATCAGTTCCATTGGAAATAGTAGCGAAAATGCAACATTACTTCCTTTGAATGAGGTGAAACTTTTATTTTCTAAAAATAATTTACACCAAGCAATTACTTGTTTGTAATAACTAAACTGTCTATTGATATCCACTTTTGAAAAAGAACTATCTAGATTTTTTGTATACTGAACTTTCTCAAAGTATAGCAATTGTTCCCGAATCATTTTTTGATTAGAAAAATCACTAGATAACTGATACACTTTTTGCAAAGTAGTTTTGACTAGTTGATTCTCTGGTGAATTAACTAAAAATTCATCATGTTGAATGAAAAACTTAGTCTTATTAATTCCATTTTTTTGTATATGTTGATTCAGTAATAACTTTCCCTTCAAAAAATTTTCATTTGATTGTCTCTCTACGTAAGAAGCTTTTAACCCTTTCTTAATAACAAAATCTACTTCTTTAAGGAACATTTTAATAAAAATTTCTGCCATATGTTGTTTTTGACTATTTAAATTTGCAAAATCAAATTTTTTCCCATCATTAATACGTAAGGATTTCAACATTTTAAAGAACATTTTTCGAACGTCACTATGAGATACGTCTTTCATCGTGATAATTTTAGGCAAGATTTCAATTGTTAATCCTGTTTTCAGTTGAATGACCCCAACGTAATTGTTTGCTCTTACACCATTTCGAATTGGACTTAAAAATCGTTCAATTCCATTATTACTTTCACTATCTTCATCGATAAGTTGTTTTAAAGTGTAAATATCTTCTTTTGTAATCTCAACTCTGCCATACTGCTTTCCAACTGTAATTTTCTCGAATTCTGAAACTGAGATTTCTCTAGCACCCATAACTAACCTCCTAGTTTGTTACCGTAACATTCTTTAGAAATTCTTCAAATTTTTCGATACTAACAGTGTTATGAATGCTGTATTGTGCTTCCTCTTCTAGATTCCAATCGAATATCTCTTCAAATTTATTCGAAAAAAGCATGGTATGTTTTGATGAAGGGTTTTTAAAAATATAAATTTCATTTGTGTCGTTCAAAATAGCTTGAATTTTTTGATAGTCATCATAAAAATATTCTTGTAATAACGGAATAATTTTATTTTCAAATACGCGTTGAATTTGTTCTAATTCCAATATTCCTTCTGCTTTCTCTCCTAAGAAAAAGGCATGGCCAATGGTATGTTCACGATCGTAAAGGTATTCGATTCTTTTATTTATCACTGCAAGAATCTCATCTAATGCATAATTTGAAATATCATAAAGCAGCGAAGGATCAGGTAGCATTTCTTTAAACTCAAAGCGACGTCGCAACGCTGTATCCATCATCGCGATTGAGCGGTCCGCAGTATTCATTGTTCCTAATATATAAACATTCGACGGCACTCCAAACAATTCACCTGAATAAGGTAAAGTAACTTGAATTTCTTCAGTAGCACCTATTCTTTTGCTTGGCTCTATTAAAGTAATTAGTTCACCAAAAATCTTGCTGATATTGCCTCGATTGATCTCATCAATCACAAAAAGATAATTATTTTCTGTATCATTTTCTGCACGGCGGCAAAATTTTACAAAAGCACCTGGAGTTGCTTCATAATACACATCTCCTTTTTCATTAACAAAGGCCTTGATTCCTTCAATAAAGTCCTCATACCCATAAGATTGATGAAATGTAATAATTTCTTTATAACTCTTCTGAACCTCAATAGGCTCTTCACTTTGAATTTCTAGTAATTCTTGAAAAATTTCTTTTCCACGTTCCGATAATTGATAATTATTTTTACGTCCATTTTTTATAACATCAAATGCTTCTGCATGTTTTTTATTATCTTGACCAGCCAATGTATTCCAAATGTTCGGAGGATCAGACTCTCCACGGCCGTTTGTTGCTTGGGAAATTTTCCATTCCTTTGACTGGAAAATTTCATTTATTGACATTGGATGTTTTCTTTTTCCAAGTATGATAATTAATGATTGATAGACCGCTAAATTATCATAACTACTATCTCTTGGTTGATTCTGACTGTCAATAATTTCATTTTCATAATACTTTACTGCATAAGTTTTACCTGTTCCTGGTGGACCATATAAAATAGTATTAAGTGAATGGTTTTTCGAATGGACTTCTTCTGGTTCAGTTTCTGGATTTGATTCAATATCTTCTTCTGCTGCTTCCTTGTATTCAATAACAATTTGGTCTTCCTCATTACCAAATTTATTTAACATTCCTTGTGCAAACATTACTGCATCAATTCCCGAGAAACTACAATAAAAAACGGATTGGCCACCTACTTCTAATTTTTTCACTTGCATTCGGCGACTAGATTTCTTTATCTTTCTTGCTTCCTCAACCTCTTCTTCTGTTCGATAAAAGCCTACAAGATTATTTACATTTGTTTTTTTCATTTTTTTGTCAATTAATCTTCCTTCTGGATAGACAGCTGTTTCATCAATTAGGATATCTTTTCTCTCAGGGACCTTGTAGTATTCCCCAACAACTTCAATAATTTTTTTCCAAATCAGCCTTCCACCCTTAACTGCCGTTACTGCTGAAAAATCATTTACCTGGTATTTGATAAATTTTTTATTTTTTAAATCTTTATAAGTAACACTAAGTGGTTTATTTTTTTTTAGAATTAGCTCCATTTTAACATTCCCATCAAAATATATTATTGTACTGATCATTAACTAGAGCTTACCATATAGAAGGTAAACTTTGAGATTATTTATGGAGTTATTAGTCTCAAAAAGTGAAGAAACACCGTTTTTTCACTTTAAGTATTTACGTTGTTTGCTATATCAAATGGGAAAATAGTATTTAACTGCAGTTCCAACATTTGCTTATATATGCCTTCGAAAAAATTGCAATATGATTAAAACAAGATGTTGACTTTTTAATTTAGCAATGTTATTCTATTTTCACTAACCCACGAGAGGATGTCACTCCATGACACAATCATTCAATCAAACAGCAATTATTATTAGGACCAGGATTTAGACACTGTAATTTTTTACAGTCGTTTAAGTCCTGTTCAAGCTTGTTTGGCTGAATGGGACTAGGCCACCCATTCATTAATTGAATGGGTGGCCTTTTTATTTTCTTGAAAGGATGTGTTGCCATAGAAAATGAAATTTTATATAAAAAGGTCAATAGACAAAACTAACTTTTACTACATAATGGGAGGGATATAGATGAAATACTTTAACAAATTTAACCTATTTTACAATAAATATTTAGCATTTATCGTTGTGGGAGTTGCTGCAGCTGCCCTTTTCTTACCGAATTCTTTTTTATGGGCCAGCAGCCATACTACTTTATTCCTGCAGATCGTCATGTTCACCATGGGGATAACTATGAAACCAGCTGATTTCACAGCCGTATTCAAAAAACCTTGGCAAGTTTTTTTAGTGACATTGGCTCAATATACTTTAATGCCTCTCTCCGCTTTCTTATTGGCAAAACTATTCAACTTACCAAATGAAATTGCTCTGGGCTTGATTTTAGTTGGCTGTGTGCCAGGAGGAACTTCTTCTAATGTCCTGACTTACTTGGCAAACGGAGACGTAGCGTTATCTGTTTCTGCTACTTCTGTTTCTACCTTTTTGTCGCCAGTTCTTACACCTTTACTTTTGTCGTTCTATGGTGGTACTTATATAGACATCAGTTTTTGGAGTATGTTTTTATCCATTATTCAAGTTGTTTTAGTCCCAATTCTTAGCGGACTCGTACTGAGTTATTTCTTTAATTCCTATCTTAAAAAATTGGAAGTCCTATTACCTTCCCTTTCTGCAACTGCTGTTTTATTAGTATTAGGCGGAACGGTTGCTCTCAATTCAGAAACATTATTGGGAACAGGATTAATTATATTTTTGATCGTTTGGCTACACAATCTGTCTGGCTATGCAGCTGGATATACCGTTTGTAAACTATTAAAAATAGATCACTCTGCTACTAGAGCGATGGCAATTGAAATTGGTGTACAAAATACCGGTCTTGCTGGAAGTTTAGGATTAGCTCATTTCAGCCCAGAAACGGCCTTAGCTGGTGCAGCTGGAACCATTGTCCATACATTATTTGGGACAATTTATGCTAACTTCTGTCGCAATAAAGACAACTCTGCTGAAGAGGTCATCTCCCCCCCTGTTACAACAGAAGCTTAATTTTAATTTATAAAAGAAAGAAGGAATTTATTATGCGTTTAAGTCAAGTTGTTCGTCCAGGACCCGGTCAATTTTTATGTGAGTCTGGTGCTTTAAACTATTTAGATCAAAAATTAGCCTCTTTTACTAAACCCGTTATTATTACAGGTGAACTGTCTTATGATGCTTTTAAAAAGCACTACTCTGGTTCTTTGAATTTACCAGTATTTCGTTATGATGGATCAGCTTCTCATGAAGACATGGAACGTCTTTCTTCATTAATAAAGGGAACGGACTGCGTAGTAGCCATCGGTGGTGGACGTGCTTTAGATACTGCTAAAGGTACCGCTGAACTATTAAACGTAGAATATGTAACTATTCCAACGGTATTAGGAACTTGTTCGGCTTATACTCCCCTTTCAGCCGTGTATCATCCCGATCATACTTTCAAAGTAGTGGATTATTATGAAAAAGCAGCCTTACTTTGTTTGATGGATCTAGATTTATTAGTGGAATCGCCTAAGAAATATTTTATGGGCGGGATTGGAGATACATTGGCTAAATGGTATGAAGCAGAAGGCATTACTCGCCATGTTTTGGGCGACTTACCTGCTATGGTTCAAGTGGGTTTAAAAACTGCGAAAGTTACTCAAGAATTATTATTAAAAGACAGTACAGAAGCTTTAACAAATCTAGAAAATCATGAAGTAACAGGTGCCTTCAAAAGAGTTTCCGAGGCTGTTGTAGCTATCGCTGGTACTGTTGGAGGATTTGCGGGAGAATATGGACGTATGGCTGGTGCGCATGCTATCCATAACGGAATGTCCCTTATTCAAGAAACACATACTTTTGAGCATGGTGTAAAAGTTGCTTATGGTGTTTTAGTTCAACTATGGGCTTCTGGAGATGAAAAAGAGGTACTAAAATTACTACCATTTTATGAATCAAATCAATTTCCACATCGTTTTTCTGACTTTGATGTGAAGACTGATTTCTCAGAAAAAGCAAAAAAGGTTGCTGAATTTGCTGCCTCAGATAATGAGACATTCAACTTAGCCGTACCTGGTGTAACCAAAGAAACTATTCTGGAAGCAATGAAGGCTGTAGAGAGTCTTTCTGAATCTGTTTCAGCGTAATAAAAAAGACTGATATGCAGCTAAATTTCTGCATATTAGTCTTTTTTACGTACAATGTATTCAATCTTCTTCCTATTGAAAAGGATTGTAAAAACGGCTGCCGTTTTGATAAGTAACCAGTAAACTAACGCTAAATATGAGTAGCGCAACAAAAATAACCATGTAGTCTTTTTTTGTTGCTTTTTTCTCACTGTACCAACTTCTTTTTTTGTGTTTGCCAAAACCACGTAATTCCATCGCATTGCTGATAACTTCGATTCGATCTAAGCTCGATAAGATTAACGGAATAATAATTGCCGAAACATTTTTGATACGTTTTATCATTTTTTCATTTCGGGAAATATCGATGCCTCGAGCTTGTTGGGTCTGTGAGATACTGCGGTAATCGCGTTGAATATCTGGAATATACCTTAATGCGAGTGCTACCGAGTAGGCAATTTTATAATTGATTCCAATTTTATTGAGCGAAGCAGCAAACTCACTTGGATGCGTCGTTACTATAAACAGTAATGCTACCGGGATCACAACAAAGTATTTTAACGTCACATTCAACTGATAAAATAGTTGTTCTAAAGTGAGGTTGTATCTTCCCCAAATGTGAAAAAGTTCATGACTTGTTCCATAAATTCGAACACCTTCTTGAGGTGAAAATAAATAGATGGCAAGATTATTTAACAGTAAGAAGAATAAAATAAATAGCAATACAAAAGCAATTTCACGAAGTTTGATTTTAGAAATTGTAAATACCACAATGCTCAACATCAGCATACCAACTAGAATTCGTGTATCATAGGTCAACATCGCAGCTGTTGAAAATAAAAGAAAGACGATTAATTTTGTTGCACCTGATAAGGCATGAACAGGTGAACGACGCTCTATGTAAGCTAACATTTCTACTGCCATGTTTTGCGTACCTCCTTATCATAATGAATAAACTTGGAAACAAAATCTTGTGGGTCCGTGATAGACATTTTTTCAGCCAATTTGTATAAAGATGTTTTAGTTAAATTTGCTTGTGCAATCAATGACTCATTTGCCAAGACTTCAACTGCTGAAGCATCGGCAAGCAGTTTTCCCTCGCCAATGACAAGCGTTCTTGGTGTGTATTCCAACATAAGGTGCATATCATGAGTAATCATTAAAATTGTGACTCCATGTTGATTCAGTTCAGTTAAAAAACTCATGATTTCTGTATAATGACGGAAATCTTGTCCGGCAGTCGGTTCATCTAAAATTAATACCGCTGGTTCTAATACGAGAATCGATGCAATAGTCACTCGTTTTTTCTGACCAAAACTTAGTGCTGAAATTGGCCAATTACGAAAAGCATATAAGCCACAAATGGTTAATGTCTTTTCAACTCGTTGACGTACTTCATTTTCTTCCACATTACGTAACCGCAGTCCTAAAGCTATTTCATCAAAAATCAAATGTTTAGAAATCATTTGATTTGGGTTTTGCATAACTAAACCAATCGCTTCGGCACGCTTTGTAATCGATTCTTTGCTGATATCTTTGTCTTGATAAATAATTTTCCCTGTTTGATGTCGCTCAAATCCACAAATCAATTTTGATAATGTCGATTTACCGGCTCCGTTTTTCCCAACAATACTAACCATTTCACCTTTTTGTATTGTGAAAGAGATATCCATTAGAGTATGTTGCGCATTTGGATAATGAAAAGACAGATTTTCTATCCGTAAAATAGATTCAGTTTCTTTATTTTTAACTACTTGAATAGGTTGTTGGTACCATTGTCTCACCTTGTTTTTGTCTTGGTTTGTAAGTGTGATACGCTCAATATGTTCAGGTGACATCGCAGAGGTAATCGGAATATCGGCGTACTGCAAAGCTTTCAAATAAAGCGGTTCCCGCAGATGACTTTTTGCGAGTACATCTGTTGCTAAAAGTTCTGCTGGTGTAGCATTAGCTACAATTCGACCTTCACTCATTACTATAATGCGATCAACATCTCGGTACAATACATCTTCCAAGCGATGTTCAATAATAATTGTGGTTTTATTTGTTTGCTTTTGCAAATCATCAATCAAAGTAATCGCATATTTGCCGGTTGCAGGATCTAAATTTGCTAACGGTTCATCAAAGAGTAAAATATCAACATCATCAACGAGCACTCCCGCCATTGATACCCGCTGCTTTTGTCCTCCTGACAATTCGTGTGTAGATGCATTTAAAAGATTTTTTATTTTTACAAGACCAGCTACCTGAGTCACTCTTTTATGCATTTTTCCTTGCTCAACCCTATCATTTTCTAAAGCAAAAGCAATGTCTTCGCCTACAGTTAGCCCGATAAATTGTCCGTCCAAATCTTGTAAAACCGTTCCAACCATTTTTGATAATTGAAAAATATCTAGTGAATTTGTTTCTTTTCCATTAATTAGGCAAGCTCCACTACTTTCACCTCGATACGCAAAAGGAACTAGCCCATTGATACAATGGGCTAGTGTACTTTTGCCTGAACCAGACGGACCAACAATGACTACTTTTTCACCTGCATGAATTGTGAGATTAATATCAAGTAATGTTGGTTCCGTTTGACTGCGATATTTAAATGTATATGATTTGAATTCAATAGCCACCTGGTTCATAATTCGACTCCTTTTTACCCTTGAGATAGTACTATTCCTTTATTAAGCTATTGCTTTTACTCTGTGTTTTTGCATAAGCGATCAATAGAATCGTCCCAATAATTCCAACGGTTAAGATATTGGAAATACCGGCTACAATTCCTTGTGTAAAGACCTTGTTGGCCGGTTCTGCATAGATTAAAATATCTAAAACAGGAGCTAACACAAACCAGCCAATGGCTTGTGCAATAACTTGGCTGATGTTGAAACGAATAATATCTTTTTTGTTGAATTCTCCATCTTTCACTTGAATTTTTCTTGTCAATAAACCAATGGTAAATCCAACGAACAAGGATACGATTACCCAGCTCCACCATACTGATCCATATGAGATTGCATCTGTTAACGTATGGCCAATCAATCCAATTAACCCTCCTGCAAGAGGTCCAAACACAACTGCCATTAAAGCTAAGAATGCATAAGAGGTTTGGATACTTGTATTGGGAACCGGTGTTGGGATCGCTGCAAATCGCGAAAGAATTACAAAGACGGCTGACCCAATCCCAATAGCGACTATAGTTTTAATAGAAATTTCATTTTTCTTCATTTTCTACATCTCCGATTCTATCATTTTTTTGTTTGTTATTTTTTTATCTGTATTTTCCAATTATCGCCACTTTTAATATGGTGAGCACTAGCAAATGAGCCTTGATTGATTGCTACACCTAATTTATCTAAAGAATTAATAAATAAAATAGGATCACCTACACGGCTTTTCGCAAAAGATTGACCAATTTGAATCTTATTTTGATAAAAAATTGTATAAGTGTTCGAGATAGTAACTTCTATATTATCTCCATACTTCACACCATAGTCAAACAATAATTCACGCGAAATATTCGTCCAAAGATTGCCAAAACGTCCATCTAAAATATCAATATTCCCAACAATACCATCATGTACTACTTCAGCTTGAAGATGCGGCAATCTCACTAATTGATTTAAGTTACAAAGTGGGCCTACTTCATCAAATGAAATCACACCGGAAGCTAAACGTGCAGCTGTGTAGACATACACGTCTCTTCCATGAAAAGTATAAGATTCACCGGAATTTGGTAAACGATTGACTGTTTCATCAATTTGACGAAGTTCAACGATTCCAACACTTTCTTGTAGATGAGTTAAGGTTCCATTATTTGGAGTCACAATATAGTGGTTATCCGCGGTCCTAGCAACGACACTCAATCGCTCCGTTCCTACTCCTGGATCAACAACCGAAACAAAAACAGTTTCTTTTGGCCAATAATTAACCGTCTGATATAAACGGTAAGAAGCTTCCCAAATATTGTATTGTGGGATCTCATGCGTTAAATTATAAATTCCTAACGATGGATCTACACTAAAAGCAACTCCATACATGGCACTAACAGCACCATCTTCTAAACCAAAATCAGTTTGCAACACAATTTTTTTTGCCATTTTTCCCACTATTCCTCTCTTCGGCAATAGCCGCTTATATTTGTTTACTATTTACTCTGCAATCGTGGCGTTCCTAAATGTAAAGTCAGATCCTAACAGATGACTCTCTAGTCCTTGGACTGTAGGACGTTGCAAATAGTTCGTTGTACGTTGATACAAAGGTTGAAAAGCAGCTGTATCCATCAGAATTTTTTCTGCTTCCAAAAAATTAGCGTATCTTACTTTAGAATCATTAGCATACGTTGTTTTACTTTCATCTATTAAAGCTTGGTATTCATCATTTTGATAAGATCCATAATTATACGGGCTATCTGTTTCCAATAAAACAAAGAAACCTGTTGGATCTAAATCTCCGGCTATCCATCCAGCAATTGAAAAGTCATAATTGCCAGAAGTCCGCTCCGTTTTTGCAACGTTACTTGGTACACTCCTGATAATGACCGTTACCCCCGGGAGATGTTCTTGAACTTCACTTTGGATATAGGTACCAACTTTCTTAGAAGTTGCATCATCATTTGTCAACAATTCAAGTTCTAGTGTATCGCCTAGTTCATCTTTTGCCAAAGCCCATTCTGCTTTAGCCTTTTCAGAATCATAATCATTAAAAGAACCATTATCTGTACGGAAATCTTCATTGGTCTCAGGATTGGTTAGTAATTTGCGCGGTATCAACCCACCCAGAGGTTCTGATCCATCTTCAAGTACATTTTCAGTTAGTTCTTTTCTATCAATAGATAAAGCAATTGCTTTTCTCAAATGTTCATTGTTTAGTGGACTATTTTCTGAGGCATTGTAAGTTAAGTATTGTAATGCCAATTCTTGTTTACGGATCAGATTCTCATTGGTTTCGAATTGCTTGGCATAGTCTCCTGTTAATGTAACGATATCCACCTCACCTGTTTCGTAAAGATTCAATCCTGTAGAAACTTCTTTTACCACAGCTACATTCACTCTGTCTAATGCAACTTGATCTTTATCATAATAAGATTCGTTTTTTTCATATGCCCAGCTAGTAGCGCCATCTTTCCAATCAACTAGCGTAAACGGCCCATTATAAATGATAGAATCCGTATCTTGTCCGTAATTATCACCTTGCGATTCAACAAACTCCTCATTTTGTGGGAAGAACCAACCGATTGCTAATAGGCTCAAAAAATTAGGTCTTGGAACTTCTAACTCGACTTTTAATTCATAGTCTGACACTGCTGAAACGCCAAACTCACTCAGTTCTTTTTCTCCCTTAACAACCTCAGCACCGTTTTTGATATTTTCAAATAAGTAAGCATTCGGTGATAATGATTCTGGATTCACCATTTTCCCCCAAGCGTAAACAAAATCATTGGCAGTCACTGGTGTGCCATTGGACCATTTTGCATCTTCTCTTAGCTTAAACGTGTAAGTTAACCCATCTTCACTGATATCGGCCTCTTCTTCTGCCAAAGCTAGTTCAAGTTCATCTTCAGCATTGAAACGGTACAAGCCTTCAAATATTTGCTCGATAACAGTAAACGTATTGCGGTCGGTAGCTTGAGTGGTATCTAATGTCGTGATTTCTGCACTTACACCCACGCCTGTTTCTTGTGCAATTTTTGTGGTTTCTGAGATATCTGAGTCATTATTTCCTTCTGCTTGTGTGCCACATCCAATCAACAATCCTGTTGCCAATACAATACTTATCCCTAATTTCCATTTCTTCATTACTATTCCCCCTATTTCATTTATTCAACAAAAAAATGCCCGTCCAATCTTAGTCTTTCGACTAGAAAGGACGGACATTTAAATTCCGTGTTACCACCTTAGTTTATAAGAATATCACTATTCTCACCTTATTCAGTACACAAACCCACAAATGAAAGTTCGTAAACTGCTGCATCAGATAACGGGTGCTTACCGTAACAGTCTAAAGATTCTCTCACTCGACTGCTCAACTCAAAGGCCATTTTCCATCAGAACTATCATTACCCTTTTCCATCATCCGGGCTTTCTAAAAATTATTTTCTGACGTACTTTCCTTATCAAAGTCTTTTTTATCATTTAAAACTCATTGTTTTTTAATCTAAATGAATAATAACAGACTGATTACATACCTGTCAATAACTAAAATGAATTTTATCAATCTTTCAAATTATTTTATACTTCAGTAAATATCCCTTTTGTTGTAACTTAGAAACCCTATCACAGAAAGAACAATCCCTACTAGACTTAAACTACTCAATGGAAACCAAATAATTTCTTCATTTGGCAGTTGAGGGATGTGATGAAAAGCAGAAATATTGTTTACCCACTCTGGAAATTCGAGTAAACTGCCAAGATAAATAACCAAAATAGAAAAAGTTACATAGATCCAAATCAAACTTGTTCTCTTAGGAAAGGCTCCTACAAGTACTGTTGTTAAACCTAAAACTACCCAAATAGTTGGACCATAGATTGGCTTCGCCTGAAGCATAGGCAACCCTTTTACTTCTACTAAGCTCATTTTTACGCATCCTATTGAAACAATTTTTAACTAATGGTACTGACCGTACTTTTTTGTTCATTCTATTTTAGAAATTCAGCATCAATGACCGTTTCCGTTGTTTGTTGTAAAGACTCTTTAGAGAGTTGATTTTCTTGAGAGCTGTTAAGGGTATGCTGACTGGCAATTTTTCCGGTATAATCATCCAGTTTGTAAATTCTAAAATCCTTTCTTAAATCCGTATTTTCGCTCTTATTGCCTGTATAATGCATCACTGTCGCATCCCATTTCACATTTTCAAGAGTTTTCTCATCTTCAGTCACTACAAAATCAAAAGAGATCATGCCGCCTAACATATTATTTTCAGTTCCCGTAGACATCGCAGAGAGAAAATTACCTAATGAATAAACGACTAATGTCTGATTGCCGTTTTTCCCTTCTACCCAATCAACCGGTTGAATCACATGAGGATGAGTACCAATTACTGCATCGACTTCTAAATCCGCAAACAATTGGGCATATTTTTTTTGGAACTCATTCGGTTCAAGCATGTGTTCATCGCCCCAATGAGCAGAGACAATAACAAAATCGCTGATTTGCTTTGCTCGTTCAATATCTTGAGTAATTAGCGCTTCATCAAAGTAATTTAAACGATACGAAACATCAGGTTCAATTCCATTGGTTCCGTATGTATAGGCTAAAAAGGAAAATGTTACTCCATCACGCTCAATAACTGGTATCGTATCCCGTTCTTCTTGTGAATCAAACACTCCAGTAAAGACCATATTTTCTTGCTTATCCCATATTTCTAAAGTATTTATGACCCCTTGTTTGCCTTTATCCAACGAATGATTGGATGCTCCATTTACTAAATCAAACCCTAAAGTATTTAAATTGCCTGCCATATCGCTAGGTGTATTAAAGGCTGGATAACCTGAGAAACCAAAATCATCTCCGCCCATCAAAGTTTCCTGGTTAATAAAAGCTAAATCTGCAGCTTCAATATCTTCAGCTACATTTTCAAACATAGGTTTAAAATCAAACGTCCCGTCTTCTAATTGCGCTTCTTCAAATATCACATTATGGATCAGATTATCTCCTACTCCCATAAATGAGACTCTTTTTTCTTCACTAGCTTGATTTTTCACTTGTACAGAGGACTCGCTTGATGAAACCTGTTCTGAAGTATCTTCATTAGGCTTCTCAACAACTGACTTTGCACATCCACTTACTACTAATGCTGTTACTAACCATCCAATTTTCTTCATCGTATCCCCCTATTTGTGTTAAATAATCCAAACCTATTTCTTATGTAAATCGTAAGCGTTTTATGGATGAATGTAAAGCCTTATGAACACCTAGCTGATAGAAAAACAGACCATAATTCTCTTGCATGATTTCAATATCTTTGATAGTTTGGCTCCCTTTTATAAACTCAGACTAAAGACGGTCGCTGAATGCTATTTAACATGGTACACTATTTAATGTTGATCTTATGGAACAAAGAGAAAGAGGAGACACTATTAAATGAGAAAATTCAAAACTTACATTCAAAAATTTATGATTGGCAGATATGGCGTAGATAAACTTTCGACCTATTTGCTTTATGGTGGGTTGGCTGTTGTTGTCTTAGCTAACTTACTCAATTGGTCAATCATTGGCCTACTCGGTTGGGCAGCTATTATTATTGGTTACTATCGAACATTTTCTCGTAATCGAACAAAACGATATCAAGAAAATCAAAAATTTTTAGCATCTACTCGTCAATTTACTAGAAGTTGGAATCAAAAGCGGAATAAGTTTCTGCAACGAAAAGTTTACAAGTACTACGTTTGTCCAAACTGTCATAAAAAATTACGCGTACCGAGAAACAAAGGAAAAATCAACATCAAATGCCCACATTGCAAAGAGCAATTCATCAAAAAAACTTAATCAGTAACAAGCTCTATCTTAGAAATGAAGCCTTCTTTATAGCTTATCGATGATTTACGATAAACTATAAAGAAGGTTCTTTTTTCGCAAAAAAATTAAGCGACATCCTTTATTCGTACTATATTCTGTTTTTTATTCAGAATTGCGTGAATTTTCAGCTTAAAGCATACATTTTTTTGTATAAACGTGTTATCATATTAAAATAAGATTAATTAAATTAGATTAAGGAGTGTTTATAGTGAGAACATCATATAAATTAGCAGCTACAATGAGTACCGCATTTTTATTAACTGCGTGCGGTGGAAATGGAGATTCTTCAAATTCAACGAGCGGTGATTCTTCAGGCACTACCTCTGGGGAACAAGTCGTTCATTACACTGCCCCTACAGAGTTATCTACCATGGATACGGCTTTAATCACCGATATTAATAGTTCAAATTATTTAGGACATGTTATTGAAGGATTATTACGTATTGATGAAGAAGGAAATCCTGTACCTGCTATTGCAGCTGATGAAGGCGTAATCTCAGAAGACGGTCTTACGTATACGTATACTCTTCGTGACGATGCTGTTTGGTCTAACGGCGATCCTGTTACAGCAAATGATTTCGTATACGCTATGCAAAAATTAGTCGATCCTGATACTGGAGCTTCTTATAGTTATCTAGCAGAAACGATTGTCAATGCACCTGAAATCATGGCTGGTGAAACAGATGTCAGTGAACTTGGTGTTACAGCTAATGGCGATCATGAAATTACCTTTAACTTAACGCAACCAACACCTTACTTCGAATTCCTGTTAGCTTTTACAGCCTTCTTCCCTCAAAATGAAGCCTTTGTTGAAGAACAAGGAGATAATTACGGAACTTCTAGTGAAGCCTTGCTCGCTAATGGCCCATTTACATTAGAAAATTGGGATGGCACAGGACTAACTTGGGACTTAGTAAAAAATGACGACTATTATGCGGCTGATGAAGTGACATTAGACGCAGTGAATGTTCAAGTTGTAAAAGAAACAAGTACTGCTGTTAATTTATTTGAAGGTGGACAAACAGATAACGCTCAATTAACCGGAGAGATCGTTAAGCAATTCGCTGATGACGAAAATATTGTCGTTCAAAAGAAAGCTAGAACCTCTTACTTGGAATTTAACTGGGATAATGAATACTTGCAAAACGAAAAATTAAGAGAAGCTTTAGGTTTGGTCATCAATACAGATGATTTAGTGAATACTGTTTTAGCGGATGGTTCAACTGAAATCGGCGGATTTTTACCAGCTGATTTTGTAACTGATCCAGCTACTGGTGAAGATTTTACTGAAGAAGCAGGAACTTTCCTATCTTATGACACAGAGCGTGCTCAAGAGCTATGGGAAGAAGCTAAAGCTGAATTAGGTGTGGACAGTATCTCTCTATCTTTTGTTGGAGACGACGATGAAAAGAGCAAACAGATCAGTCAATACATCCAAGGTCAAATTCAAAACAATTTACCTGGTATCTCTGTTGAGTTACGTAATGTACCTAAAAAGAACCGTCTTGCTCTAGCAGATACTCGCGATTTTGATATCCTGCTTACTGGATGGGGTGCTGACTTCGCGGATGCCATCAATTTTATGGACCTGCTATACAGCGATTCTCCTTATAACGAAGGTGGATACGCAAATAGCGATTATGATGCTTTGATCGATCAAGCGAAAACAACAAATGCAAATGATGATGAAAAACGTTGGGAAGATCTCCAACAAGCTCATAAAATCATAACTGACGACTTCGCTTTCATTCCTTTATACCAAGAAGCAGAAACACAACTTCGTAACCCGGCTGTTGAAGGAATCATCTTCAATTCAGTTGGTGTAGAATTTGACTTAAGTCGCGCTAGCGTTAAAAATTAATCAGTTGAAAACGAAAAAGTCGAAGAATTTTCCGATTTGGAAATTTCTTCGACTTTTTTTATTACTATGTAAAACCTTGATTCTAATCCGATCATCAATTCTTTTTAAGTATCTTTGATACTAACAAATAAAATAATTCTCCTAAATATCTTTATCAAAATAATCGAGTAACTTGACTTATAAAAATCTTTGAGCTAGCATAGGCTATGAAATGAATAAGACTTCTGTTAGGTGAGGCTCCTATATGGACACACGCTGCTGCCCAAAAACGTCGAGAGACACCAATGGGTCAACAGGAATAATCGAATTAAGGTTATTTTTAATGTAGCTGATGGACAATCTACGCCATATAGTGCTAAAACTCAACGATGGAGAAAGACTAAAGTTTTTTTGATGTGTAAAAAAACTTTAGCT
>NZ_JBEMBC010000011.1:0-58154 GCF_040274425.1 Carnobacterium sp. | reverse complement strand
TTAGTTTTGAAGCCCACTTTTACGTGATGGCCATTCCACGTAAAGGTGAGCACGTTTTAGGCAAATGATTCATAACACAGCAAAAAGAGGTTGAGACTTGTGTCTCAACCCCACTACTATTAATAATTAACATACACCAACATTAAAACAGCTAAAAGCGTTCCTAAAGCAAATGTAAACTTAAAAGAAATTTTTGTCGTTTTATGTCGAAACAGTCGCATCCCTAAGATACCGCCTATTCCACCACCAATGAGGCCTAAAAATAAAAGTGTTTTTTCAGGGATTCTCCATTGATGTTTTATGGCTTTTTGTTTATCTACACGCATCAGTACAAATAATAAACTATTGCACAAAAGCAGATAGATCCATAAAAAAATCATCTTTATGCTCCTTTTAAAGCGTTCAAACGAGCGATCTCAACAATAACAGCAGTCGCTTTTTCCATGCTTTCCACTGCTACAAATTCATAGCGGCCATGGAAGTTTTCTCCACCGGCAAAAATATTTGGTGTCGGAAGACCCATGAATGAAATCTTAGATCCATCTGTACCGCCACGAATCGGTTCAATGATCGGCTCGATAGAAAGATTTTTCATCGCTTCTTCAGCTATATCAACTACAGTCATATCTTTTTCGATGATCTCACCCATGTTGTAGTAAGAATCATTTAATTCGATCGTGATTCGTTCACTGCCATATTCTTTATTTAATGTTGCAACTTGTTCCAACATAAAGGCTTTACGCGCTTCAAATTGCTCACGGTCATGGTCGCGAATAATATAAGTCAAAGTCGCTTCGTCTACTTCACCAGTGATTCCAACTAAGTGATAGAATCCTTCACGTCCATCTGTTTTCTCTGGCACTTCATCTTGAGGCAATAAAGCATCAAAAGCCATTCCAATTTTTACTGCATTGACCATTGTATTTTTAGCCGTTCCAGGGTGAACATTTTTACCTTGAATCTTTACAATAGCTGAAGCTGCATTAAAACTTTCAAATTCTAATTCGCCAACAGGTCCGCCATCCATAGTATAAGCAAATGTGGCATTGAACCCCGGAACATCAAATCGATCTGCTCCGATGCCGATTTCTTCATCCGGACCAAATCCGACACGAATGTCACCATGTTCAATTGAATCATCATTGATCAAAATTTCCATAGCTGTCATGATTTCGGCAATTCCTGCTTTATCGTCAGCACCTAATAACGTTGTACCATCGGTTGTGATCAACGTTTGGCCAATATAATTTTTTAGGTTCGGAAACTCTTTAGGATCTAAAACAACTTGTTGCTCTTCGTTTAGAACGAGCACTTCTCCATTGTATTGTTCATGGAATTGCGGATTTACATTTTCTGCATTAAAATCAGCTGTATCCATATGAGCAATAAAACCAACAGTTGGCACTTTTTTAGCTGTATTACTTGGCAATGTTGCTGTTACATAACCATTGCTCTCATTATAAGAAATATCGCTTAAACCAATATCTTCTAATTCTTTCATTAACGTCTTAGCAAACGCGACTTGGCTTTGCGTAGATGGAATGGTTGTACTATTTTCATCAGAACGTGTTTCTGTTTTTACATAACGAATAAAACGAGGGACTAAATTTTCATACATAAGAATTAACTTCCTTTCAACATTGTTTTTCAGATAAATTCATAAGGATCTGTATTTAATTCTGATTGAATGATGTCAAAATCCCATTCAAGATCAGATTTCCACTCCGTGAATAGTTCAACCAATTTTGGTTTACAAATACTTTCAATGTGATGCCCAGGATCGATAACCGTCAAACCATCCGCTAACATATCGTGAGCTGTGTGGTAATAAACATCTCCAGTAATGAAGACATCCGCTTTTTTACTTAAGGCATCAGGGTAATAGCCCCCTGCATCCCCACCACAAACGGCAACACGTTGAATCAATTTATCTTTATCAGGTGTTACGTAGCGTAAGCCTTGTACACCAAAAGTTTCTTTTACCTTTTGAGCAAATTCCTGAACAGAAATAGGTTCAGCTAAATTCCCTATTCTTCCAAGGCCATATTCATCAACAAAATTCTCAATCGTATACAAATCATACGGCGGTTCTTCATAAGGATGAGCTTCAAATAAGGCTTTTTCAATTGTTTGCGTTAAATGTTCAGGAAAAACAACTTCAATTCGAACTTCTGCTACGTGTTCAGGTTCATCGATTTCTCCAATGGTCGGATTAGCATGGTTGATGGGTGTGAAGCGTCCAATACCCTCAAACGTATACGTACAATCTTTGTAATTCGGACCGATTTGACCCGCTCCTGCAGCGGTCAATGCTTTTCGAACCTCTTCTTCATTTTCTTTCGGAACAAATACTGCAATCTTTTTATAAGCTAATCTTTTCGTGACATGTAAAATCTCTGTTTCAGTTAAGTTCAGCTCATCGGCTAACCATGTATTCATTCCATTTGTAGCCACATCTAAATTTGTATGTGCAGCATAGACGGTAATATCATTCTTCAACAGATCTGCGTACATCTTCGTTTGTGCATCATCTGTGGCTAAATTTTTAAGCGGGCGGAAAATAGGTGGATGATGTGCAAAGATAAATTCAACGTGTTGTTCAATGGCTTCTTGCACCACTTCTGGACGAACATCTAACGTCACCATCATTTTTTTTATGGGTTTCTTTAACGTTCCAACTGCTAAGCCAACCGGGTCTCCAGCTTCAGCTAAATATTTTGGAGCAAATGATTCAAATTTTTGGATAAACTCAATTCCATAAGTCTCAGTCATTTTAGCACCTCTTCTATTTTTTGAATTTCTGCTTGGATTTTTTGGATTTTAGTTGTTTGATCTACACTTGAATGCGTTAGACTATCTAGAATATAGCGGTTCTTTTCAAGTTCTTTTTGCCATTTCTTTTTAAAGATAGCAGAACGTTCCTCTTTTAAATAAAAACCAAACATTAAGTTTGATTCTGTTGCCTTTACTTTTTGCGACGGATCTTTCACGGCCACCATTACTTCATAGATTTTATTGTTTTCTTCAATGATTTCTTCAGCCTTAATCGTGTACTCATGATCGACCAACCATTCACGCAGGGTTATTTCTCCTACGTTCGGCTGCAAGATCAAGCGTTCCTTTCCTGTCAAATGGCCTTTTTTAAATCCATTCTCCAAGATAGAGGCAATTAAGGATCCGCCCATGCCGCATATGGTAATCGCGGTTACTTCATCTTCAGGAGAAAGAACTTCTAATCCATCCCCTAAACGCACACTGATTTGGTCTGTTAAACCAAGACGTCGCACTTGATTTTTTGCTGCTTGGAAAGGGCCTTCGACAACTTCTCCTGCAATAGCAAACGTAATACGCTTGTTACTCGCTAAAGCACAAGGCAAATAAGCGTGGTCAGAACCGATATCGGCTAAACGATCACCGGGTTCGACATAAGACGCCGCTCTGCTTAAACGCAGCGATAATTGACTTTCGTCCATACTCATCACTTCTTTCTTTTCATGATCATTGTTTATCCTTGGAAGAACTCTTCATCCATTAAATAACCTTCTGCGGCATCTTTTGAATGAAAAACTCCTTCAACTTGATCGTTCGGTAAGGTAACGACCCATGTCGGATTATCATAGACTAAACGCAAAACATCGCCATTATTGTCAAACCATAATTCAGAATAGCCTTCTTCATATCCGTCAGCTGTTTTCTTTAAATGAGCAATCGCTTGATCAACTAAAGAACGAATCGTTGCTTCGTCTTCATCTCTTACAGAAATGTAACCTTTATCCGTTTCTTCTTTAGGCAAATAACCTGCATAGATCAAAGCATTTCCATTCGGGTGAAGGAAACGCACAGCCATTGTTTTAGGTACTGCGCTGTCTTTAAAATGGTAATTCAAACGATTCATCGATACTTTTGTTGCCGTTAATTCTTCGTAGCTATCAAAAATAGCCTTTTTTTCTTCAAATGATAACATGTCATTCATCCCTTCATTCCTACATCGTCTATTATTATACCAGTTTTTTCTTTCATTCGTTGAGTTTTATCTCTCCACACGAAAGAAGGCCGTCCAAATATTATTGATTTTGGACGACCTTAATCTATTTTTTATTCTAAGAAGTCTTTTAATTGTTTTGAACGGCTAGGGTGACGTAATTTACGAAGTGCTTTAGCTTCGATTTGACGAATACGCTCGCGTGTTACGCCAAATACTTTACCCACATCTTCAAGAGTACGATTGCGTCCATCATCTAAACCGAAACGCAAACGAAGTACATTCTCTTCACGATCTGTAAGAGTGTCTAGTACATCCTCTAGTTGTTCTTTTAGCAATTCATAAGCAGCGTTTTCAGCTGGACTTGTCGCATCGTGATCTTCAATAAAGTCGCCTAAATGAGAATCATCTTCTTCTCCAATAGGTGTTTCTAAAGAAACTGGCTCTTGTGCAATTTTTAGAATTTCACGAACTTTTTCAGTTGGAAGATCCATTTCTGCTCCGATTTCTTCAGGAGTTGGTTCACGTCCTAAATCTTGCAGCAATTGACGTTGGATACGAATCAATTTATTGATTGTTTCAACCATGTGCACTGGAATACGAATCGTACGTGCTTGGTCAGCAATCGCACGCGTAATTGCTTGACGAATCCACCAAGTCGCATACGTTGAAAATTTAAATCCTTTTTTGTAATCAAATTTTTCAACAGCTTTCATTAATCCCATGTTACCTTCTTGGATCAAATCTAGGAATTGCATACCGCGCCCAACATAACGTTTGGCAATACTAACAACTAAACGTAAGTTAGCTTCTGCAAGACGTTGACGTGCTTCTTGGTCGCCTTCTTCTATTTTTATCGCTAGTTCGACTTCTTCAGCAGCTGTTAATAAATTTACTCGTCCAATTTCTTTCAAGTACATTCTAACGGGATCGTTAATTTTAACTCCAGGAGGAGCCGTTAAGTCTTCCGGTTTTTCTGCTTCTCTTTCAGCTTTCATTTCTTTGAGTTTCAGTTGTCGAGCTGTTGGACCACCATCGTCTCCAACTACTCCAACACCTGCATCTTCAACCGTTTGGATCAATTGATCCATTTTTTCAGCATTTAAAGAAAAAGGAGTTGCTATTTTATTTGTTAACTCATCGTAATGAATAGTTCCTGCTGCTTTATACTCTTTGATCAAACTCTTTACTTCACTATCATACGCCTTTTTTGTTGTCAGTTTTTTTTCAGCCATTAAAAAGCCTCCTCTTTCAATCTTACTCGTACATATTATGAATTATTTTTATTTATTTTTCAATAAACGAGATAAATTAACTACTTCGATCATCAACACACGAAGCTGCTCTTTATCGCCTCGTCTGGATGCTTCTTTCAATGCATCTTGTTTTTCTTTCAATTGCAATTGAAGACCAGATTTCCTAGAGATTACGTCTAAATAATCTTCTATTTCTCTTGTCGAAACTTCGTTGCTTATCGATAACAGTTCAATTTCAACAATTAAATTTTTCAATTCCGGTTCTTTTACAAAATCAATAAACGCATCAATCGTACCTTCATTAGCTGTGTGTTCTCGGAAGCTTTCATACAAAATAAAGACCATTTGATACTCGTCGTGCACAAAATGAAATTCATCTGCAACATTTTTCAAAATAATCCACGCTTCTTCAAAATGAAATAACCGATTTAATAACAACCGCTCTGCGTGTTCAATATTAGTCGGTTTCCTTTTTTGGGTCTGCACTTGCGGGTAATTTGCCTCAGCAGGATGATTCTGCTGACTTTGCTGCTGTTTTTCTTTTGTTCGCTTATTACGAGACTCATGGAACTTCTGTTGAAACTGCTCTTTTAAAGAATCGATTGAAAGATCAAATTCCGTTGCTAGTTGCTTAAAATAAAGTTCACGTTCAACAGCTGAAGTGACTGAAAGCAGTTCGGATAATATCTTTTCAATATATCCAAGTCGTTCACTCTCATTTGATAAATTAAGCGACTTACGGTAATAAGACATCTTGAATCCAAAAAGTGTTTCTCTTCCGTGAGCGATTAATTCTTTAAAAGCATCTGCACCATTTTTTTTAATGTATTCATCCGGATCCATACCTTCAGCGAATCGAATGATATCAATATCAAAATTGGTCTCTGTCGCTAAAAGATCACTAGCTCTTTTGGTGGCTTCAATTCCAGCAGAATCTCCATCATAAGCAATTACGACATGATCTGTAGTTCGGTCAATCAAATGAATTTGTTCGTTGGTAAGACTGGTTCCCATTGAAGCAATTCCATTGGTTATACCGGCCTTCCAAGCTCCAATAACATCCATAAAGCCTTCAAACAAAATGACTTCTTTTTCTCGTCTGATCGAAGAGCGTGCAAGATCAAAATTAAACAGAATAGTTCGTTTATTGAATAATTGAGTCTCCGGACTATTTAAATATTTTGGTGCACCATCATCAGCATCTTGCTGAAAGATCCGCCCTGAAAAAGCCACGGTTTTTCCTTGTTGATTGCGAATGGGAAAGATGATCCGATTGTAAAATCGATCAAGCAGTTCCCCACTATCTTTCTCAACAAACAAACCCGTTTTTTTTAATAATTCTTGCTCATAATTTTTTCCAACTAAATATTGATGAAGCATGGTTCGTTCTCGTGGAGCAAACCCGATATTAAACGTATCAATTACTTCACGGGTCAATCCTCTTTGAGTTAAATACTCTAAAGCTTCTTCTCCTATTGTGGTATTCAAGAGAATATGATGAAATAATTCTGCACTTTCTTCATGGACACGGATCAGTTTTTCTTTAGCTGAGTCATTTGGCTGGTTTTTATGATCGTGGTCTTGTACCAATGATTCATCTAATTCAAATTGACTCAATTCAGCAGTTTTAATGACGGCTTCCGGGAAAGTTAACCCATCGACTTCCATTAAAAAAGTAAAAACATTCCCACCACGTCCACAACTAAAACAGTGAAAAATTTGTTTCTCTTCTGTTACAGAAAATGAAGGAGTTCGCTCTTCGTGAAAAGGACAAAAACCAAAAAGATTTTTACCTTTCTTTTTTAATTGAACATACTGACTGACAACATCCACTATATTGGTTTCTTGTCGTACTTTATTGACCGTTTCTTCTGGAATCATTATCGCCAAGCTGTTCACCTCTTAATCAAAAAAATAAAGAACGTTAGGCTCTATCAGAAATTACATTTAGTATCTAAAAGTCGCACTCAAATACTAGTGCGACTTTACTCTCAAAATCTATTCTCAGACAGAACTATACATGTTTTATAATAGCACACTCTCTATAAGAAAACAAATCTTTAAATTGGTTATTTAAAGAGCCCCTTATCGCCTATAAAGAGGTTTTATTACAAAGAATAATAAAAGTTATTTATTTTGCTCTAACCTTAATTGCTAGCATCTTTTTTATCACAGACAAACGTAAAATAAAAAGATTGGTTTAGAACATCACCTAAGCGCATTGTTCCAAACCAATTTTTTACTTCCGTAATTTTTATTTTAATTTTGCTACCGTTGCCGAGAATGTCGAGCGACTCATTAAAGATTTCCATACAATATGTGCAAGTGTGAAATCAATCATGCTGTGAACGATTGTGCCTGCTCCCACCAATAAGAAGACTGATTGCAAGAAACCTTGTGTATAGTATGCAGTTGTCATCTCACCACCAAAATAAAAAACAGAAACCACAGCAACTTCACAACTAGCATGCAGCAAGCCGATTAAAAACGAAAAGAGTTGCGTTTTAGCAGTTGATTGCAAGATAGAAGGTTTTTTAAGGAGAACATAAGATCCGACTCCCGCAAAAACAACATGGGTTAAAGCCCTCAAAGCAATAACAATCGGGAAACCACCAAGCAAAAATCCGAGTGCCGTTCCCAAAGCTACAGTCAATGCAATCATAGGCGAGATAAACATCGCAATGAAAATCGCCACATGACTAGCTAACGTAAAGGATGCGGGTTCCAAGATTAATTTAACTGGTGAAACCATTGGAATTAAAATACCTACAGCTACCAACAAAGCTGCAATCGTTAATTTATGAACTCTATTCGTTTTCATTTCAACAACTCCTATCATCAAATGCGCATTTACACGTGTCAAGACACGTTAGCAAATTTAATTATAGGTGTTTTCAAAAAGATGTCAAGACACCTTTTAGTTTTTGTATAACAATCCTAAGTCATTCAGTTCTTTTTTGATTCGATCAAACGTTTTTTTGTCTGGACAAGCTATTGTATGCAAATGAACACCACCGGTTAATTCAGATAGTAAGTTGGCTTGTTTATTTTCGATTGCTTCCATAAATTGATCTGCATCATATCGCGAAGAAATCATTAAACGTCCTTTTAGTTCTCCGTATATCGGGTGCTCAACAATAACATCAACTACTTCTCCTCCATTATCGACTACCGCATACAATTCAGTCTTTGTTTCTGCTGCACTATGGGAACTAGCTAATTGACCAAGATATTTGTTCGTCATAGTATCAGATTCTAATACGTATCCTTTTGGGGTAGCAATGACATCAACCCCACTCGCTCTTAACAAAGCCACATCGCCCACAATTATTTGGCGACTCACATTTAATCGAGCAGCTAGATTTCTTGCACTTATGGGTCTATTTTCTTGTGATAAAATTGAAATAATGTTGTCTCTTCTTTTCGTTGCCTCCATAAAAATCAGTCCTTTTTCATTATTGAGCTCGTTTTAATCTTATTATACCTTAATTGACCACGTTTGAAGTCTCTAAACAAAACTTCTTATATATAGGAACTATTTCTAAATATGCTATACTTTAAAAAACGATTTCAGTTAGGAGGTTCAAATGAAACTTTTTAAACTTAGTTTACTTATCTTGATCGGTTTAACTCTGCCTTTTTGTCTATATGGCTACTATCAAAATCGTTCATTAGACGTTGAATACCAAACGATTGCACTCGATGATCTACTCCAAGAATTAGATCAATTAAAAATCGTCCACGTATCAGATACCCATTTTGAAAGAAACCGCATCCCAATTGAAACGCTGCTTTCCGAAATAGAACAAGCTCAACCAGATCTGATTTTTTTAACGGGAGATTTGATTGACCGCACAGCTGACTTGAGCAATGTGCCTTTAGAAGAATTCGGCCGCTCCTTGAGTGCTCTTGCGCCAACTTATGCCGTATCAGGAAACCACGAAACGAGCAGTGGACAACTAGAGGAATGGGCTCAAGTAATCAATCAAAGCGGGGTTACATTATTAAACAATGAACAGATCACCATTGAATTTAATGGTGCTCAGCTAGCTTTGGTAGGGGTTAAAGATGAAGATTACCCTATTGATGTTCCTATGACAAATCCTATACAGAACAAGCCTGTATTGTTACTCGCTCATCACCCAGAATATTTTGAAACCTATCTAACTTCTAACCCTCTTATTGAACCAGATATCACATTTAGCGGTCATGCTCATGGCGGCCAAATAAGAATCCCACTTATCGGTCCGCTGTACGCTCCTGGTCAGGGATTTTTTCCTAAATACACGACAGGAATCTACAATAGCGAAGTAGACCCCTCAAAAAAATTGGTCGTGAGCCGAGGAATCGGAAATAGTCTATTTCCATTTCGCATCAATAACAAACCCCATCTGTTAGTGATCACCCTTGAACGTACTAAATAAAAGAAGCCACTTATGAGGAAGGAACAGGATTTCTCACAAGTGGTTTCTTTTTATATCTACTTTATTGACTAAATTGTGCTTCATAGAGGTTTTTATATGGACCATTTTTTGCTAACAATTCTTCGTGACTGCCTTGTTCGGCAATCCCTTCTTCATTTACCACGATGATACGTGTCGCATGCTTGATCGTTGCTAAACGATGCGCAATAATCAATGTCGTACGACCTTCTGCTAATGAGTTTAAAGACTCTTGAATCACTTGTTCTGTTTCAGTATCCAAAGCAGAGGTTGCTTCATCTAAAATTAAAATTGGAGGATTCTTTAAAAACATACGCGCAATCGATAAGCGTTGTTTTTGACCACCAGATAATTTTACCCCTCTTTCACCAATGATCGTATCCAATCCTTCCGGCATCTCGTTTACAACTTTTTCTAGATGCGCTAATTGGACTGCCTTGTGTATTTCTTCTTCACTAGCATCTAGTTTTCCATAGGCCACATTTTCTCTGATACTCCCTGGAAAAAGGTACACATCTTGTTGGACAACACCAACCTGATCCCGCAACGACTGCATCGTCATATCTTGAATATTGATTCCATCAATGGTTATTTCACCTTCGCTGACTTCATAAAAACGAGGCAGTAAGTTACAGATGGTTGTCTTTCCTGCTCCACTTGGGCCAACAAACGCCACTGTTTCACCTGCACGAATCGATAAATCGATTCTGTCCAAGACTTTTTTGGATGAGTCGTACCAAAAAGAAACATGTTTATATTCGATATTTCCTTTTAAGCGGTCGACTTCAATAGCATTTTCTTTGTCCTGAATCGTAGGTTTTTTATCAAGTTCTTCTGTCAATCTTTTGAATCCGGCAATTCCTTTAGGGTAACTTTCAATCATTGTATTTACTTTTTCGATCGGTCGAACAAACACATTAGATAATAAGATAAATCCTACAAAATCACCATAACTGATTTCACCTTGGATCGTATAATACGCTCCAAAAAATAACGCAAATAAATTAATTAAGCGAATCAGTAAATAATTATATGAAGAACTAATCGCCATCATCTTATAGAATAAAATTTTTGATGATCGGTAAGCTTGATTCAGCAACTCAAATTTTCCGGCTTCGTGTTCTTCATTTGCAAAAGCTTGAACCACACGTATTCCACTAACGGACGACTCAATACCCGCACTAAATTCGCCTAAATCATTAAAGATCTTTGTATTGATTTTGGTCATGCGTTTATTGAAAAATACTAGTGCGATCGTGATAAAAGGAATCATTACGAACGTTGCCAAAGCTAGTTGAACGTGCACTGTTAGCATCAGTAAAAATGCTCCACCCAAAGTAATAATGGTAATAAATACATCTTCGGGACCATGATGAGCAACTTCTGATATTTCGAACAAGTCCGTTGTCAAACGTGTCATTAACTTCCCTGTCTTTTGATTGTCATAATAACTGAACGGCTGCTCTTGCAAGTGGCCATACAATTCGCGTCGCATATCTGTTTCGATATTCACTCCCAGTTTGTGCCCAAAATAAACGACTACATACTGCAAATACGTGTTTACAACATACAAAAACAACAAAGATAACGAAACTGTTACAATCAATGTCCAATTTGCTGAAGGCAAAAGGTCATCGACTACTCGATTGACTACTAACGGAAAAGACAATTCTAAAACAGCTGCGAGTATCGCACAGCTAAAATCTAAGATAAATAATTTTTTGTATGGCTTATAATAACTAAAAAAACGTTTTAACATAGGATCCTCCAATCTGGTTTAGCCAATTTGATTCATAAAAATATTTTTTATGAATCTTATTTAGTTTGAACATACTCCATTAAGATTACTACATGATTGTATTGCTCATCTTTAGCAGCATAGATGAATGTTACCGGAGTGTGTTTCAATTGCTCAAAAATATGTTGTTTAAATTTTTCTGCGTGTGGATTTGCTTCTAATTCAGCCCAATAAGCTTGTTTAAACGCATTAAATTTTTGTGGTTGATGGTTAAACGATTTGCGAATCGTTGGAGTTGGAGCAATTTCTTTTGCCCATTCTTTTATATTGGCTTTTTCTTTTGCTACTCCTCTTGGCCATAGTCGATCTACTAAAATACGGTACCCATCTTCTTTTTCTATTTTTTCATAAACTCGTTTCATGGTTAAGGGATGATTAATCATATTTTCCCACTCCTTTGTCCAATTAAATAAAAACCCCACTAAGGAAAATTCTATCCTTAATGGAGTATAAAGTAAACTTATTTGCTAAAGGTTATTTAACAACTAATTTGTCTACACTTGCAAAAGATAACACAAAATCAGAGATCTGCATCAATAACGCTAATCGGTTATTTCGAACAGCTTCATTGTCTGCCATAACCATATTTTCATTGAAAAAGGCTTCAATCAATGGTTGTAGTTGTTCAAAAGCTTCATAGCTCTGACTGCTGTTTTCTTGGCTAGAATTTGTTGCAATTGTAGCAAATGATTCATGTAAGTTTTGTTCAGATGTTGTTTCAAACAAAGCAGGATCTACTGACGCTTGCGTTTGATCAAGGAGTTCTTCTCCTTTAGCAGCTAGATTTAGGACACGAGTCAATGCTTCGATGGTTGGTTTAAAAATAGCATCTGATAAATGACCATTGATGGTTCGACTAGCTTCGATCAATTTCAGTACATTTTCTTGGCGAGAATTTAAAGCCGCATCGATAACATCATGACGAATGCTCTCTGCCATTAATAATTGACGTACACGTGCTTTAATAAAATCAATGACTTGTACAGTGCTTGATCGGTAACCTTCTATCAAAGCGCTCTGTGTGATAACTGGAGTAGCTAAAATACCTTCTTTAAGTGAATCCATAGGGAAAATCCAATTTTTCGATTCAATAATACGAACAATACCATATGTCTGACGTCTTAAGGCATATGGATCATTAGATCCAGTTGGAATCATTCCGACTGCGAAGAAACTCAAGACACTTTCCAACTTATCGGCAATAGCTAACACTGCTCCGACAGATGATTGTGGAAGTTCTCCTTCACTTGAGATTGGCATATAGTGTTCTCTGATAGCAGCAGCTACAATTGGATTCTCTCCTTGCATCAAGGCATACTTTTCACCCATAATTCCTTGTAATTCTGGGAATTCTCCTACCATATTGGTTACCAAATCAAATTTATAAATTTCAGAGGCACGGTTTAAATCTGTTAGCTCAGTCGTCGTTAAGCCGACTTGTTCCCCAATTAATTGAGCAATAGCTTGTACTCGGTTCATTTTTTCATAGATCGAACCGATTTTTTCATGAAAGGTTACTTGTTTTAAACGGTCCACACAAGAAGCAATCGTTAACTTTTGGTCTTCTTCAAAGAAAAATTGTCCATCATCTAAACGAGCAGTCAACACTTTTTCATTTCCTTTCGCAACCGTTTCAATGTGTTCAGCATTTCCATTACGAACCGAAATAAAGTAAGGTAAAATGATTCCTTCGCTGTCTTTCACTCCAAAATAACGCTGATGGTCTTTCATTGATGTAATCAATACTTCTTCCGGTAAATCGAGGTATTTTTTATCAAATGAACCATAAAAAGCAGTTGGGTATTCAATCAAATTGTTTACTTCTTCTAATAATTTTTCATCAAATGTAACAGACCATTGATTTGCTTCCATCAACTCTTCAATTTGACTCACGATCATTTGTTTACGTTTGGTACTGTCCGCAATCACAAAAACGTTTTCTAACGTTTTTTCATAGTCTAATGCACTAGCAAAAGTGACATCTTGTCCTAAAAAGCGGTGTCCGCGTGAGGTATTTGCTGTTTGAATATCCAGTATTTTAAAAGGAATCACTTCTTCATCCAACATCGCAGTCAGCCAATGGAATGGGCGGATGTATTTAAAGGAGTGGCTGCCCCAATGCATGCTTACTGGGAAAGTCATAGATGTGATCACTTCATCTAAACCAACTAAAATTTCTTTAACGGTTTTACCTGAAATAAATTTATCTACATAAACATACTCAACGTCTTTAATTGATTTGAAATAAATATCCTCTGTCGTTGCTCCTTGTCCTCGCGCAAATCCCATAGCTGCTTTGCTCCAATTTCCTTCAGCATCTTGAGCTATTTTTTTAGCAGGGCCTTTTACAGATTCTTCAATGTCTTCTTGTTTTTCGGCAATATCCTTTACAATGACCGCTAGACGGCGAGGCGTTGAAAAAGGAATCACTTCTCCATGTGCTAACCGATTTTCTTTTAAAAAGGCAGCTACCTTTTGTGTTAATTGTTTGCTGCTTGGGGTAACGATATGAGCTGGGATTTCTTCTAAACCGATTTCTAACAGTAGATTTTTAGTCATATTACTTTGCCTCCTTATTTTCGACAGATTGACCTTGAAGCAAAGGGAACCCTAATTTTTCACGTTCTGTAACAAAAGCTTTTGCAATCGAACGAGCCATTTTACGAATACGAGCCAGATATCCAGCACGCTCAGTAACAGAAACGGCCCCTCTTGCGTCTAACAAATTAAAGGTGTGACTACATTTTAAAACATAATCATAAGCTGGGTGAACCAGGCCTGCTTCAATTTGGGTAGTAGCTTCTTTTTCATATTCATTAAATAACATTAGAAGCATTTCTTGATTGCTATTTTCAAAAGCGTATTTTGAATGCTCGTATTCAGGTTGAATAAAGATTTCGCCATATTTCACGCCTTTTGTCCATTCAATATCATAAACACTGTCGACATCTTGAATGTAAGAAGCTAAACGTTCTAAACCAAATGTGATCTCGCTAGTTACAGGATTGCATTCTAACCCACCAACTTGTTGGAAATACGTAAATTGAGTGATTTCCATTCCATCTAACCAAACTTCCCAACCTAAACCTGCACATCCCATAGAAGGATTTTCCCAGTTGTCTTCCACAAAACGAATATCGTGTTCTAAAGGATCAATGCCTAATAAGCGAAGACTTTCTAAATAAAGTTCTTGGATGTTATCCGGTGAAGGTTTCATAACGACTTGAAATTGATGGTGTTGGAATAAACGGTTTGGATTTTCACCATAACGGCCATCTGCTGGACGTCTTGAGGGTTCTACATAAGCTGCATTCCATGGTTCAGGACCAATAGCACGTAAAAACGTATAAGGACTCATCGTTCCTGCACCCTTTTCTGTATCATAAGATTGGAGCAATAGACACCCTTGATCAGACCAATATTTTTGTAAAGTCAAAATGATTTCTTGAAACGTTAAACTGTTTTCTTTCATTACGGCATTCTCCTTTTCATTTCAAATCCTAATGGTAACTAAAAAATAAGACAAAAAAAGTCCCTATGCTGATCAGGATCAGCATAGGGACGATAGTACAATCGCGGTTCCACCCTAATTCTAGTTTATAAAAAACTAGCATCTCTTTTTGTAAACAGCTCCAGAAGGCCTTTCAAAACTTTGTCTATACTTGGCTTTCACTATCCCAAGTTCGCTTTTATAGAAGAAAAATTTTTACTCTTTTCTTTCATCGCTGGTTATTCAGTTGTTACTATCATAGCTTGTCATAAGAACTTTTGTCAATCATTACTTTCATTCTCATCTGGTGTTTTATTCGGAGGAACTCTCTTATCTATTAAGAGGTTGCCCCAAGTATACATTTGATCGATAAATTTTTTGCTTTTCAATTTGATTCCGACCGATTCATCATAGATAAGATCAATCAATGTTCTGATTTCTCGCTTCGTCTCTTCTTTAACGGTAATAGCACCTAATTGATCCAACGAAACCACTGAGAACAGCCGTATAAAATGAATCGCTCTTCTACTTGCATGATAGCGGTGACGATCTAAATGCCAATGATTTTGGCATAGCAATCCACCATAACTGCCTGAGTAATCAAAAGGTCCATCTGTATCTCCGCACACACGGCAGCCTCTTAGTTCAGGCGAAACACCAAAGTATGGAAGAATCTGGATTTCAAATATATTGACAACGATTTCTGGATCCGTTTCTTCATCAATTTCGGTTAAGCACCGGTCTATTTTATGAAATAACGTACTATCTACAACACCATCGTCTAAAGCGGCATCCGCTAAATTTAAAATATACGTTGCATAAGCGTTTAAAAAAATATCGGTTTGCATACTTTTATACTGGTCAACTTCTTTTGCATCTCTTATAAAACAAAGCCCAGTATCACGAATATCTGCAATATACGTCGCTTTCGTAAATGGCAAAACTGCAGTTCTAAGTTTATTTTTTTGCTTTCTGGTTCCTTTAACAAAAAACATTCTTTTGCCAAAGCGATTGGTAAATAATTTAACTAATTGATCGTTTTCGCGATGATTTCGCACAGATAACACAATGCCTTCTACTTCTTCTACTTGAGCCATTTAGAATCCTCCTACGAGATACGAGCTCCGCTTAAAAAAACAAACCATAAAATATGGTTTGTTTTTTTAGTTGGTTAGTATTGCTTAATAATCATCTTTGCGGTAACCATAGTCTTGTAAATTCGTTTGACGGTCGCGCCAATCTTTTTGAACTTTTACCCAAAGATCAAGGTAAATTTTGTCTCCCAGTAACACTTCGATATCTCTTCTCGCACGAATACCAATATCTTTCAGCATTTTTCCGCCTTTACCAATAATAATGCCTTTTTGACTTGAACGTTCTACAATGATCGCTGCATGAACTTGGACTTTCCCTAGTTCATTGCGTTTCATACTTTCTACTACTACCGCCACAGAATGAGGAACTTCTTCTCTAGTCAACTCTAATACTTTCTCACGAATCAATTCAGAAACGATAAAGTATTCGGGATGATCGCTCACTTGATCTTCCGGATAGAATTGAGGTCCAGCAGGTAGATATTTTGTAATTTCCTCTAACAATGTATCTACATTGTTTCCTTCAGAGGCTGAAATCGGAATAACTTGTGCAAAATCTACTAGTGAACGGTAGTCTTCGATAATCGGCAGCAATTGATCTGGATGTATTTTATCAATTTTATTCAGAACTAAAAATACGGGACTTTTTACTGTTTTTAGTCTTTCCATAATAAAATTGTCTCCAGGACCGCGTTTTTCTGCAATATTTACCATAAATAAAATCACATCAACTTCTCTAAAGGCACTAAAAGCTGATTCCACCATGAAATCTCCAAGACGATGTTTTGGTTTATGAATACCAGGAGTATCAATAAATACGATTTGTGATTCTGGAGTTGTGTAGATCCCTTGAATTTTGTTTCTTGTCGTTTGAGCTTTATCACTCATGATCGCTATTTTTTGTCCTACAATTCTATTTAACAACGTTGATTTACCTACATTTGGGCGTCCAACTATAGAAACAAAACCTGATTTGTGCTCATTTTTATTTTTCATTAAACCATATCCTCCGATTTAAAAGCTCCGGGTAGCAATTCGCTAACCGTTGTTATCTGTTTATTTCCTTTATTATTCGTTAATAAGACAGGCATATCTGGACTACAAAATTCTGCTAGTACTTGTCTGCAAGCCCCACAAGGTGAGATAGGTCCATCTGTATCACCGGTAACCACCAAATAATCAAACTCTTTTTTTCCTTCAGAAACTGCTTTAAAAATCGCTGTACGCTCAGCACAATTTGTTAAACCAAAAGAGGCGTTCTCAATATTACATCCTGAAAATACTTCTCCCTCTTTCGTTAAAAGAGCTGCTCCAACTGGAAAATTGGAATAAGGAACATAAGCTTTATCTAGCATATCTGTTGCTTTTTGAATTAATTCTTCGACTTTTTGTTCTGTAGTGTGCATAAATGTTGATCCCCTTTAAAATAGTATTTGCCATAATTTAGGTAATATAATAATTGCTGCTACCACAACGGAAAATCCTGCTGTCATTAGAACAGCTGCGGCAGCCATATCTTTCGCCTTCTTTGCCAGAGAGTGATATTGTTCCCCAGCAGCTAAATCAACCACGTTTTCAATGACCGTATTCCAAACTTCCATTATGATCACTAAAAATATACTGAAAATAACCCATAACCATTCATTGACAGCTAAATTAAGGAAAACACACAACAATAGAACTATTGAACCAATCACAATATGGGAACGCATATTCCGTTCTTCTTGAAATACCGTTAGAACTCCCTTAAATGCGTATTTAAAGGAATCTGAAAATCTAGAGTTTTTCACTACTTCCTTGTTATCTTTTAAGTCCATAGGCTTCTAATATCTCTTTCTGCAATCCAAACATTTCTTTTTCATCTTCAGGGGTCATGTGATCGTACCCATTCAAATGTAAAAATCCATGCAAGGCCAAGAATCCTAATTCTCGATCAAAAGAATGTCCATATTCATCGGCTTGGCTTGCGGTTTTATCAACAGAAATAATAATGTCGCCAATATTTCTTGGCATAGGTTCTTCTAAAGTATCAAAGTTGATCATTAATTCGTCTTCTGCTTCATCTTCAATTGCAAAACTAATGACGTCCGTTGGTTGATCTTTTCCACGATACGTCTTATTGATTTTTTGAATATTTTCATTATCAACAAACGTCACTGACATCTCAGTATCCTTTGGCAACTCTAAATGATCTCCAGCAAATTCTAATAACGACTGGATTAATTCTTTTTGTTCAGTAGTAATTTTGCTGGTTTCATCATACAAATCTAATTCCATAAGTACTATCCTCACTCCTTTTTATTCCTCAATTGGTGCTCCTCAGCTGATATTACTTATTCAGCGTGGGGTATTCGATCCTCGAATGGAAAGTCCCATTCAATCCTTCACAAATCGCTTTTTCAACTATCTTCAATTCTTGTAAAGAAATCGAACATTCATCAAATTGACCATCTGTGATCCTTCCATTAATTAAATTATGAACAAATTTTTCAATGGATTCTTTAGTCGGATGCGACATTGACCTTACAGCTGCCTCAGCACTATCTGCAATATTGATGACGGCTGCTTCTTTTGTTTGCGGTTTTGGCCCCGGATACCTAAAATCACTTTCAAGTACGGTTTCATCTTTTTCTTTAGCCGTAACGTAGAAATATTTCATAAGTGTTGTCCCATGGTGCTGAGCACAGATATCAATAATCGATTGAGGCATTTTAGCTTTTTCAAGCATTTTGACCCCTTCACTAACATGTCCAAAAATAATTTCTTTACTTTCAAAAGGAGTTAATAAATTATGTGGATTTTCCATCCCAGGCGGCAAATTTTCTACAAAAAAGAGTGAATGACGCAATTTTCCAACATCATGATAGTAACAAGCCACTCGAGCAAATAAGGAATCTCCTCCTATAGCCCCGACTGCATTTGCGCTTAAGTTCGCTACCATTAAACTATGGTGATAGGTCCCTGGAGCTTTTGTCAGCAGTTCTTTTAGCAATGGGCTGTTTGGGTTAGATAATTCAGTTAACGTCAATACGGCATTTTCTTCAAACAAAACTTCAATGTACGGCGATAGAAGTACAGCCAGTAAGTAAGAAATGATTCCACTTAAGAGGGCATAGAAAATCATTAGAAAAACTTGTTGCGACCAAAAATGCATATTTAAGTATAAAATAAATGAACTGATAAACAAGGCATTGAATACAGTGACCCAAATAAAACTAGACCAGAATTGGTTGGTAATTTTAGTACGCGTAATCATTGTACCCATCATACCGCTCAATAGATAAAACAGGACTAAAATGATACTAAAACTAGTGCCTGAATCTGGGCTGAAAATAAAGATAGAAAATGCAGCTGTAAATCCATTTGCCAATATCCCAAAACGTCGTGAGCCAAATGCCGTTAATAACGTTGAAGCTAACGCAGCTGGATACAATAAACCGATGTAATCGATATCTGAACTTTGAAGCAGTTGCAAACTTTTCATCAGCACTAAAGAGACGATCATAATAATAGAATAGAACGTAATTTGACGTCCATGATCGATTCTGTCAATTTTTCTAGATTTGCCTAAATAATACAAAAGCAACGCTTGCGTAAAGATCAATACTATCAGACCATATAAAGATTGTTTTGAAGAAGAATTGTCTAGAACACCTAGTAATTCAAGCTGATGCATATCATTGCTGTCAACAACATGTCCTTCTTGAACGATTACTTGCCCTTGCAAAATCAGCGAAGGAGGAACATTAGCCATCTCTTCAATTTTCTTTTGCTCTGTAGCATTTGCATTGTAGGTATTATTTTCAACAATGGCATTATCGATGATCAGGCTTGCGATGCGTTGGTTATTTGAGTCTAAATCAGAATAATCCAAATTGTTATTGGCTTCTACTTTAATTTCACTTACTTCTTCACTTTTAATAGGGTGAGTCATGAATTGTGATACCACAGAAATAATCGATTCTCTCATACCTACTAAAGTTGCTTCATTCGTAGACAACAAATCTGAAACAGCCCAATCTGGAAGCATATCAATAAATTCTTTTGTGGCATCGTCTAAGTTATTTAGTTTTTCTTTAAATGACCTCAGAATTTCATCTTCTGATAATCTAGATACTTTTATTTCTGATAATTCCTCAGCACTTATCTCAGGATCGTCTTCGGCAGCTTTTTTTCTTGCTTCTTTCAAGTCAGCTTCATATTTTTTATCTGTTTCTTGAATCACTTCATCTATCGTAGCAAATAAAACTTCTACTTTTGATGTTTGGATAGCCTTCAAGTCTGGGTTATACGTGTATACAGGAGAAACCGTTGCTGCGACAGTTTCTTTATTTTCTTTTGTCTTTTCTGTATCTTCTACAGTTGCATTTGCACGTATGGTCTCTTCTGCCACTTGAAACAACTCGATGTCTAAAGCAGTGGGTTTAACAGTGCTGTACATAATAAAAAATAAAATCACAGAAGTAAGCAAAAGAATAGAAGGAATATATAGCTTGCCCAGTTTTTTCTGAAGGCGTATTAAATTTCTTCGCATTCCTTCACTTCCTATTCATTTTTTTCAGTGCTCAGTTTCTCAATTTCGTCTTTTTTTACTTCGCTCATCGTTTTCTCTTCACTGTAAGCATTTATAATACTTGCAACTACTGGATGCCGCACGACATCATTCGAGTCAAATTGCACAAAATCAATCCCTTTAACTTTGTGTAATACTTTTTCAGCATGGACCAATCCGCTGATAGCTCCTCTAGGCAAATCAATCTGAGTAACGTCTCCATTTACAATCATTTTAGAACCAAAACCAAGACGAGTCAGGAACATCTTCATTTGAGCTTTTGTCGTATTTTGTGCTTCATCTAATATAACAAAAGAATCTTCCAACGTACGCCCTCGCATATAGGCTAATGGAGCAATTTCGATAACGTTGCGATCCATCAAACGAGTAGTGTGCTCCAAGCCAAACACGCTATACAAAGCATCATAGATTGGACGCAAATACGGATCGACTTTTTCTTTTAAATCTCCAGGTAAAAAACCAAGATTTTCGCCTGCTTCAACAGCCGGACGAGTCAAGACGATTTTTTTCACTTCCCCTTTTTTCATAGCAGCAACTGCCATGACAACAGCTAAATAGGTTTTACCTGTTCCAGCGGGTCCTACACCAAAAGTAATATCATTTTTTTTAATGGATTGAATATATTGACGTTGACCAAATGTTTTTGCTCGTATTGGTTTGCCGCTATGATCTTTCCCAATTTCTTCTTCATACATGCTGATGAAAAATTGCAATGTATTCTTTTTAGCCATCTTGATGGCAGTGACCACATCTGATGGACCAATTTGAATGGAGCGTTTGATCAACTCTTCTAATTGATTAAGGATTTCCTCAACTATAGCTGTGTTTTCTTCAGAGCCAATAATTTCTAAATGGCTTCCACGGCTGTTAATGATAACTTCCATTGATTCTTCTAATAACATTAAATGTTTATCTTGAGCACCAAATAGAATAGCTGTAGTATTTTCATTTTTCAAATTTACTAAACGTGTTTCGTTCGTCAAGTTAGTCAACCAAACAACACTCTCCTTCTTCTTTCTATACTTTAAAGAATAGCACATTTTTTGTTTAAAATGAAGCTTTCCTTCTCAGTTAGAAATCCAATTCTTAAACCTTAAGAGCAGAAAAAAAGATAAAGTTAAGAATTATCTTAACTTTATCTTTTTCAACGGATAATTGCTTATCCTTTATGCATTCAAAAGTTCTTTTACTAATCGATTGACTTCGTTACCATCTGCTTTACCTTTTGTTAAAGGCACAACAACTCCCATAACTTTTCCAAAATCTTTCATAGACTTAGCGTCTACTTTAGTAATAGTTTCTTGAATGATCGCTTTAAGTTCGTTTTCAGAAAGTTGCTGAGGTAAATAGTTACCAACAAGGTGCATAGCTGCTTCAGTTTGTTCAACTAGGTCTTCTCGACCAGCTTCTTTAAACTCCGCAAGAGATTCACGACGTTGTTTCATTTCGCGAGAAAGAACTGTTAACTCTTCATCCTCACTTAAATCATTACCTTTGCTGATTTGATCATTTTGCAATGCAGCTTTTAACATACGTAGAATAGCTAAAGTTTCTTTATCTTTGGCTTTCATCGCAGTTTTAATGTCTTCATTAATGGTTTCTAAAAGTGACAAGACTTTCCCACCCTCAATCCTAAAAGCATTTTACTAGAATTTACGTTTTCTAGCTGCTTCAGATTTTTTCTTACGTTTCACACTTGGTTTTTCATAGAATTCGCGTTTACGAGCTTCTTGTAAAGTACCTGTTTTTGAAACGGAACGTTTGAAGCGACGAAGAGCATCATCAAGAGATTCATTTTTCTTAATAACTGTTTTTGACATATAAATTCCCTCCCTCCGTGCTTGAAAAAGTAACTGTAATTTTAGAACACATTAATAAAATTACTGTATTCTTAAACACTGTCCTTCCTTATTATATCGAATGTATTTTTTTACGTCAATACAACATTTCCATATTTTAACAAAAAATAAGCAGTTTTTTGCTTTTTAGACCATTTATTTAGAACAATTTTCACATTTTCCGAAAATTTCAAATCGATGAGATTCAATCTGGCACCCATTTAGTTGATTTTCAAAGAAATTCATTGGGCACATTTCGATTTGTTTTGTTTTTCCGCAATTAGTACAAATAAAATGATGGTGGTGTCCAGTATGTTTACACCCAAAACGAAACATTTTTTCTCCATTTAATTCAGTTTCTTCAAGTACCTCTAATTCTACAAAGGTATAGATATTTCGATAAATCGTATCGTAACTGATAGAAGGGTATCTTTCTTTCAATCCAAGTTGCACTTCTTTTGCGGTTAGATAACGATTTTCAGCTGCAAATACCGATAACATATTTTCACGTTTATCTGTGTATTTATATCCATGTTCTTTTAACGTTTCAATTGCTTGTTCAACTGCTGTCATATAAGTGATCGCCTCCTTTACATGATCCAATTACCATCACATAGTATAACGCATATGCTACAGCTTAATCAAGTTCTTGATTTCAAGTGATTTATTGTTGTTTAGTTGGTGGTTCTTGTATACTATTAATGAAGTAAGCAGATACAAAAAGGAGGAACAACATGTCTTCAAAATCAACTATTAATTTTTATATCATCTCCGATTCAGTAGGCGGGACAGCTAGTCAACTTGGACAAGCTGCTATGACTCAGTTTCCTGATGCAGATATTAAAGTTTCAGCCTACCCTTTCATTCGCGGATCGGACACCCTTTTATCTATTTTAGAAAAAGCAGAAGTCGATAATGCGATTGTCCTTCATACATTGGTAGATGAAAAATTAAATAAAACAGCTAAAACGTTTTGTGAAACACATGAGTTGGTTTGTTTTGACCCACTCTCTCCAATCATAAGCGAACTTGAAAAACGTTCTGAAATGGTTCCTATACAAAAGCCAGGAGCTTTGCATCTTTTAGATGAAACCTATTTCAATCGAATAAAGGCAATTGAATTTGCTGTTAAATTTGATGATGGTCGTGATCCAAAAGGATTTTTAGAAGCTGACATCGTCTTGCTTGGGATTTCTAGAACGTCAAAAACACCTCTTAGTATGTTTCTAGCTAATCAGAATTATAAAGTTGCTAATTTGCCTCTTATCCCTGAAGCACACATACCCGAACAAATATGGGAAGTTGATCCTAAAAAAATAGTTGGTTTAACCAGTGACCGTGAAGCGCTGAATTCTATTCGTCGTGAAAGAATGATAACTTATGGAATGAATCCAGATACGGAATATTCTAAATTAGATCGAATTGATCGAGAACTCGTTTTCGCAAAAGATTTATATGATAAACTAGGGTGTTTAGTGATCAATGTTTCAAAAAAATCGATTGAAGAGACAGCTGCAATTATTATCAATACTTTGCAAATTGCACATAAAAAATACGAACAAAACTAAGTGTAGCCTATTTCTAATTGAATAGACCATGTAATCTTTCTATTCGTCGCAAAAAAATAAACCTGAAGAATTAAAGCGTTTAAGCTATAATTTTTTAGGTTTATTCTTTATATTCTGAAAGACCAGTCCACTATCTAGATAAATTTTAGCTAAAGTTAGAAAGGATATCCGTTAACTAGTCTAATTAGTCATAATAAACTTCATCTAGGAACAATCCTTGAGAAGGAACTGTCATGCCGGCATCGCTTCGGATTCCGCTCTTAAAGATAGCATCAATAGATTCCGGCTCCGTCATTCCCGCTCCAATTTCTAGGAGCGTTCCCATAATGATTCTAATCATTTTATATAAGAAACCTTCTCCTACGAACGTAAAGTGCAGCAGATCGCCTTCCTTATGAATCGTGATTTCATTGATAGTCCTAACTGTCGATTTTTTAGATTTTTTAAGTGAAGAGAAACCTATGAAGTCATGGGTTCCAACAAGCTTGTTACAAGCCTCGTTCATTTTGCCAATATCAAGTTCTCCAGGAAAATCATAGCTGAAATTGCGCTCAAATACAGAAGGGACACTATTATTCCAGACATAGTAGCTATATTTTTTTCCATTGGCATTATACCTAGCATGAAATCTTTCTGGTACTTCATCAAGTTTCTTCACGACAATATCACGTGGGAGATAACGGTTTAGATGGTCCAACATCGCTGGAAATTCCATGGTAGATGTTGTTTTGAAATTGGCTACCTGCCCTTTAGCATGAGCTCCGGCATCCGTACGTCCTGATCCGATTATTTCAGTTTTTGTTCCTGTCATTGCGGTCAAAATATTTTCTATTTTTCCTTGAATGGTTTTGTCTGAATCACTGAGCCTTTGCCAACCTAAATATCTACCGCCATCATACTCAATCGTCATTTTAATGTTTCTCATTATATCCCTCTTAATCATCTAATTCTGCCCTATTTCCATGTCGTATACTTCTCTATTAGACCTATAATTGTTTATTAGATTAGACATTAACAGTATTTGTTACTAAATTACTTGTTTATTTATGCCCCTCTATACGACAGGGGCATTAAGATTTTTTTGCTACTGATTTAGTTCAAAGAATCTAGCTATACTTTAGAATCCTCGGCTTGATCCTCCACCACCGGATGATCCGCCGCCTCCAAAGCCGCCGCCTCCACCACCGAAACCTCCGCCGCCAAAACCGCCACCGCCTCCACGGTAACGACTTCCGCCGGACATTCCAAGTAAGAAAGGCCACATGCTGCTTCGTCTTCCTCTTCCGCCACCCGATCCGCCGCCTCCAAAAAAGCTGCTGATAACAAAGAAGATAAGCACCACTATAAGGATAGCCGGAAAGTCTCCTGAGTCGTCTTCATAATCTTCGGCATTGACGTCGTAGCCTGAAAAAATCGTGTCATTATCAAACTGATATTCTTCATTAACTTTTATTGCTGTTTCAGTAAAAATATTTTTCAATGCCGCATCGTAATTATCATTGGATAAATCTTCAAGATTCCGATCTAAGATCGCTCCAGTTCCACTATCTGTCAAAGCACCTTCTAATCCATAGCCAATTTCAAAACGAATTTCACGTTCCTCAGCAGATAAAAGAATCAAGACCCCATTATCTAACTCAGAATTCCCAATTCCCCACTTTTCAAACAATTCAACCGTGTACTCTTCAATTGTCACACCTTGCAAACTATTTACAGTGGCTACAACTATTTGCGGCTTCTCTTGGGTATCTTCATAATGTTTATTGACATCTATAATAAATTTTTCTGTTTCGTCAGAAAGCAAATTTGCTTCATCGTAAACATAAAATTCAGTAGAAGGTTCTGGATAATCAACAGCCGCCTCGGCAGTTAAAGGAAATAGTAACATAAGCAACAATCCGAAAGAAATCGAGAAAAAACTTAAAATTGAAAAACGGTCAATTTTCCTCACTAAATTTCCTCCTAACACATAAGACTTTATGATTATTCCTCATCATTATCAAAATTCACTTCAGGAGCTATTTCAGCACCTTCAACTGCTTCAAAATAAGGTTTTTCTGAAAATCCAGTCATACTTGCAATAATTGAACCTGGGAAACGTTTCACACGATTGTTGTATCCTTGTACTGTCTCATTGTAACGTTGTCTTTCAACGGCAATTCGATTTTCTGTACCTGCTAATTCATCCATTAAAGCTGTTACATTTTCATTGGATTTTAGCTCTGGGTAACTTTCAACCACTACTAATAATCGTGATAAAGCTGAATTCATTTCGTTATTTGCTTCTACTTCTTCTTCCATCGAACCCGCTCCACTTAATGAAGCACGTGCATCTGCTATTGCTGTAAACACTTCTTCTTCTTGATCCATCGCGCCTTGAACGGAATTAACCAAGTTAGGAATCAAGTCATTTCTACGTTGCAATTGTGATTCAACTTGTGACCAAGCAAGATCCACGTTACTTTCTTCTTTGATCAATCCATTGTACGAACTAATTAACGGAATAGCGATAATCACTACAGCTACGATAATTCCTATAATTATTTTTGTGCCGCTTTTCATATTTTTCATTTTGTCATCCTTCTTTCTTATATTATTCTATTGCTTTAATTATACTGTATATTTTTGATTGATGCATCCGCCTTAAGGATGAAAACATTGTCTTTATTCTTAAAAAAGACACTTTACTTTCCTGTAAAGCTTTATTCACCTATTAAGTATGTCATAAAATGCTTTATTTAGGAAATAATCGAGTTAAGAAAAGAGAAAAAGAAAGGTTACTTTCTTTTTCTCTTAGGATTAATAGCCTACTTGGTTTAAAATGTCCTCTAATAAATTGGGATTAAAAGTTTGTTCTTTTAGCATTTTGATTTCATAGCCATAAGGTGCTTTTTTATCTTTCTTATCTTCTCCAACATAGGGAGTTTCCAATATTTTAGGCACATTGGTTAATTGAGGATGGTGAACAACTTTATTTAAAGCGTCAAACCCAATCGTTCCAAAGCCAATGTTTGCATGACGGTCTTTATGACTGCCCTGTGGATTTTTTGAATCATTTACATGAACTACTTTAAGTCGTTCCAATCCTACAATTTTATCAAACTCATTTAAAACACCATCAAAATCTTCTTTTACATTATAGCCGGCATCATTTATATGACAGGTATCCATTGTTACAGAGAGTTTGTCGTTTAAAGTTACACCTTCAATAATTTTAGCGATTTCTTCAAAATTACGTCCTACTTCAGTTCCTTTTCCAGCCATTGTTTCTAAAGCAATCTGTGCTAGTTGATCTTTATGCAAAACTTCATTTAATCCTTTAATAATTTGAGCAATACCTGCCTCTGATCCAGCACCTACATGTGCGCCTGGATGCATAGTAATTTGTCTAGCTCCTAATGCTTCCGCTCTTAAAATTTCTGCTCTTAAAAACTCAATCGCAAATGTGAAATTTTCAGGTTTGATGGTATTGCCTAGATTAATAATATATGGAGCATGAACAACCATGTTAGACAGATTATTTTCCTGCATAAAGGAAGTACCCAGCGGAATATTCATATCTTCAATTGATTTGCGTCGTGTGTTTTGTGGAGCTCCAGTATAAATCATGAACGTTGTAGCGTTGTAACTGCTCGCTTCTTCAGCTGAACCAAGCAACATTTTTTTTCCACCCATTGAAACATGTGAACCTAATAAAACCATCTTTTTTTCTCCTAACGTTAAATGCATTTTCTTTTATTCTAAGCTAGTTGTTTCAAAAGAACAACCAAGCTTGATCTTGTTCTTTCATTTATTGCTTTTCAAATGACAATTGGTTTGCTCGAATTAAATTTTCAGAAACAACAGATGTATCACTGAAAAAATCACCTAAATGTTGTTTTTCTTGCGTAAACAATACCATTAGATAGATAAATGGAAATGTTTTTAAAATATAGCGACTAAAACATTCCCGGATAATTACCGTTGTCCAACTTAGTTTTTCTTCTTTAAAACTGACTACTCGAATACCAAAAATGATTTTCCCAATTGTTTGGCCATTCGTTAATTTTGTTGCCAGTACAAAATAAAGTAAGTAAATAGCCAATTTACTTAATGAAAACGCTGAAAAAGCATCATCATTTAATGGGTATCTCAATAATAAGAACAGCGGTTGAACAATTAATCGGTTGATACTTGAGATTACGAGTAAATCAATTAAAAAAGCAAAAAGTCTAAACCAAAATCCTGTATAAAAAAAGGCAGGATAACTGTGAAAAGGTTTGCGTTTGCGTTCTTCTTGTTTTTGTTTTTCTTGCCAATACTTTCGTCTAGCATCTCTAAGATCTTGTGAACTTATTTTTTCTGTTGATTTATCTTGAGATTCTTGTGAAACTGGCTTAACAGCAGAATCTTCCTCAATAATCGTTGCTTCCATTTGTTCTTTCTGTTGTTCCAAGCGTTTTAATCGTTTTGCGCGTTCAAGTTCCGCTTCTTCACTAGCTAACGCTTTTTTCAACTCACTTAAATCTAGCTCTTTTGTATCGCCTTTTTTTTCTTGGGTCGGCCCTTTCAAGTGTTCGTGTTCATTTTTATTGGAAGGTGTGCTCATTCTACTCACCTCCATAATAGTACATCATCTTAGGAGAATCGGGTGTTCCTATTGCAGTCATCAGTTTATCAATATCTGAGTTCATGGTCTCACCTGATTGAAACAGGCTACTTACTTTCGAACTAAATAGTGAAGTAAATGACATTGAAGGACCTTGATAAGTGAATAGTTCTGCATCTTCTAAATCATAATCTTTTTTTATCGCTTCAAGAGCATCTTCTTGGTAGCCGATTTCATCTACTAAACCATTTGAAACAGCTTGTGCGCCATCGTAAATACGCCCGTCAGCTATTGCCCTAACGACTTCTTCATCCATTCCACGACCTTCGACAATAACGTCTACAAAGCGGTCATACGAGGTATTTACCATCGTTTGTAAAATTTCTGCATCCTCTTCAGTCATTGTTCGAGTTGAAGAGCCAATATCTTTAAACTCGCCACTTTTAATAGTCGTGTCATCGACCCCGATTTTTTCAAACAACTCACTAAAATTCGTTCCGGACATAATGACACCAATCGATCCTGTCAGAGTTTCTTCAGAAGCAAATATTTTTTCTGCTGAAGCTGAAATATAATATCCACCACTAGCAGCCATACTTCCCATTGAAACATAAATAGGTTTTTCGGTTGTTTCTTGAATTTCAACTAGTTTATCTTTGATTTGGGCGCTTTCGTATGTACCTCCACCTGGAGTATTGACGGATAAAACAATTGCTTTGATCGTATCGTCTACTAATACTTGTTCCAACTGTTGTAAAAATAAGTCATGATCGTACACTGAATCTCCTGTAAAGCCAGATGTCTGACCATCCAAAATTGTTCCGTCTACTGACAACAATACGATTCGTTTAGAAGCATCCCCAGCCTCTAATAAACTTTCTTCCAGTACAGTAGTGCCTAAAAAACCTAATACACTATCGCTTAACGATTCCGTTGCTTCTTGTTTTTCGACAATATAAGAAAAATAATTACTGAAAAATACTGAAAAAATAAAAATACCTAGTGCAACACCAATCGCACTCCATCTTTTTGCATTCATCTATAAACCTCCCAAATTTTGTTTCCTTAGTCTATTTTGACAAAATTAAATATGAATAACAAGCTAAATCTTAATTCGTTTCGACATAATTTTTTCTAATTAACAAAAAAAACGTGAGCAACAATCGGTTGCTCACGTTTTTTACTGTCAAAGAAATTTTTACAATTTAATCTTCAATTTTTGTTGTATGAATTGATAATTCATCTAATTGTGCTTCACTAACCAAACTAGGTGCTGAAGTTAATGGATCTGTCGCTTTTCCATTTTTAGGGAAAGCAATCACTTCACGAATATTTTCTTTACCTGCCAATAGCATTGCAAAACGGTCAAGTCCTAAGGCAATTCCACCATGTGGAGGGAAACCATAGTCAAGCGCTTCTAACAAGAACCCAAATTGTTCTTCTGCTTCTTCTTTTGAAAATCCTAAAGCTGCAAACATTTTTTCTTGTAAGTCACGGGTATGAATTCTAATTGAACCTCCGCCTAATTCGTAGCCATTTAATACAATATCATATGCTTGAGCGTAGACTTTTCCAGGATTCGTTTCAAGTAAATCAATATCAGATTCTTTTGGCATTGTGAACGGGTGATGAGCAGCTGAGTAGCGCCCTGCTTCTTCATCGTACTCCAGTAACGGCCAGTCAACGATCCACATAAAGGCATAAACAGATTCATCGATCAATTCTAACTCTTTTCCTAATTTCGAACGCAATGCGCCTAATGAATCATGGACAACGGATTTTTTATCAGCCACAAACAATAACAAGTCACCTGTTTCAGCTTCCATTTTTTCAATCAATGCTTCTGCATCTTCTTTAAAGAATTTAGCGATTGGTCCTTTTAAGCCATCATCTTCAACTTTTAACCATGCTAAACCTTTAGCTCCATAGACAGAAACAAATTCGCCTAAAGCATCAATATCTTTTCGAGAATAGTTGCTGGCAGCTCCTTTAGCGTTGATGGCTTTAACAGCTCCACCATTTTCAATTGCTCCACTAAAGACTTTGAAACTAGAATCTTTCACTAAATCACTAACGTCTACTAATTCTAATCCAAAACGAACATCTGGTTTATCACTACCGTAACGACTAATTGCTTCGTCATATCCCATACGTGGGAATGGTAACGTCAATTCAACGTCTTTTGTATCTTTTAGTACTTTAGCTAATAATTCTTCAGTAAATGATTGGATCTCTTCAGGCTCCAAAAAGCTGGTTTCAATATCGACTTGAGTAAACTCCGGTTGACGGTCTCCACGTAAATCTTCATCTCTAAAACAACGCACGATTTGATAATAGCGATCAAATCCAGCTCCCATTAAGAGTTGTTTGAATAATTGTGGCGATTGAGGCAATGCATAAAAATGACCTGGATGAACTCGAGATGGTACCAAATAGTCTCGCGCTCCTTCTGGAGTTGATTTCGTTAAATAAGGTGTTTCAGTGTCAATAAAGTTATGATCATCCAAATAATGACGAATTGATTTTGTCATTTGGTGACGCAAGATCATATTCTGAGTCATCTCTGGACGTCTTAGATCAAGGTAACGGTATTGCATTCTTTTATCATCGGATACAGCTACACCATCTTCAATATAAAACGGTGTTGTTTTTGAAGCGTTAAGAACCTTGACATCATATACTTCGACTTCTAATTCTCCCGTTGAGATATTCTTGTTTACCACAGCTTCTTTTCTTTCAACAACTTTCCCTTTAACTTCAAGGACATATTCACTACGTACGTCTTCAGCGATAGCTAATGCTTCTTTTGAAAAAGTCGGGTTAAAAACGATTTGAACGATTCCTTCGCGGTCGCGTAAATCAATAAAAATCAAATCTCCTAAATCTCTTCTTTTTTGTACCCATCCTTTTAAAATCACTTCTTGTCCTAATAAATCACGCGAGACTTTCCCGCAATATTCTGTTCTTTTTCCCATTTGCTCCAGCTCCTATCACTAGTTGTTCCTATTTAATCTTCTTTATTGAAAAAGTCATTGAAAGCTGTCATATCTGCTACTTTTAAATTAAATAATTTTTCAAAATCTTTGTAGACTTCTGTTAATGGAACTTTTGATTCATTTCCAGTCTTCATGACTTTAAAATTCACTTCTTTTTGTTCTAATTCTGCATCGCCTAAAGTAATTACCACTTTGGCATTTAGTTTTGAAGCTGTTTTAAACTGGCCTTTTATTTTACGGTTCATGTAATCTCGTTCAGCAGACAATCCAGCTCCTCGAGCAGCTTGAACGATCTTCAGCGATTCAAGATTTGTTGCTTCTCCTAAACCAATAACATAGACATCTACTTCATGCGTATCCGGTATTTCAATTTCTTCTGCTTCTAATGTCATCATTAAACGTTCTAAGCCTAGCGCGAAGCCAAAACCAGGAGTAGCAGGACCACCCACTTCTTCTACTAATCCATCATAACGGCCACCGGCACAAATTGTTGTAATTGCACCAAATCCTGGGGCATCGCTCATTACTTCAAAAATCGTGTGCGTATAGTAATCTAATCCTCTAACCATATTGCTGTCGATTACAAAAGGAATATCTAAAGCTGTTAACATTTCTTTAACGGCTTCAAAGTGGTTTGCTGAATCTTCACTTAAATAATCTAGAATAGATGGAGCATTTTTAACAATTTCTTTATCTTTTTTATCTTTGCTGTCTAATACACGTAAAGGATTTTTGTGCAAGCGTGTTTGTGAATCGGCACTTAACTCTTCGAAATGAGGTTCTAAATAAGCAATTAAAGCTTCTCTATAAGCTACTCGACTTTCAGAGTCTCCCAATGAATTGATCACTAAAGTCAATTTTTCTAGGCCAAGTTCTTCAAACAAAGCCATGGCAAGAGCCATTGACTCTACATCTGTTGCCGGATTTGTACTGCCAAAAACTTCAACACCTAATTGGTGGAATTGTCTCATTCTACCGCCTTGAGGACGTTCATAGCGGAACATTGGACCTTTATAATAAACTTTGTATGGTTTATTGTGTTCAGGTCCGAATAGTTTGTTTTCAACAAATGCACGAACAACTGGCGCTGTTCCTTCTGGACGAAGCGACATATGACGTTCGCCTTTATCATAGAAATCATACATTTCTTTTGAAACAATATCGCTTGTTTCTCCTACACCGCGAGAAAATAGATCATAGCTCTCAAAAATAGGTGTTCTTATTTCTCCAAATTGATAATCAGCCAATACCATATTTAAAATTTCTTCAACGTATTGCCATTTTCTTGAATCTTCTGGTAATAAATCTGCTGTCCCTTTAGGTTTTTGAATAGCCATTAATCAACACTCCTTATTTTTTACAATTATTCTAAAAAAATACAAAAAAAACGCCCTTATTCTAAATAGAATAAGGACGAATGATTAGTTATTATCGTGGTACCACCTTTGTTTGAAAGCCTAAGCTTTCCTCAACGATTAACGCTCGTAACGTAACAGCTTTTCACTGCTAACCCTCAAGAATGTCTTTCAGTTAACTCTACGGGAATTTCTTTCAGCCTAAGGAAATTCTCTCTATTCACACGTCAGAACTACTTACTTTTTCTCTCATTGGGTGTTATATACAATAATGTAAGATTACAAGAAAGCATAAACAATGTCAAGACTAGAAAGTAAAAAGGTTTTGTTCTGTTAATTCATAAAAAAAATAAAGGAATATTAGGATTTAATTGCATATTAAAGCGCATCATTGCTATAATTGAAAAGTACATATAATCTATAGTTGGTTGCGTTACCGCCATTAAGAAAGTAGTGAAACTATCAGTGGAAAATAAATTGACATTAAAAAAGCAAAAAAAGATTGTTACATTGTTCATCATTGCATTGTTTATCGGATTAACTACTTTTGCCACCGTCGTTCTGGCTAATCAAGGAACCATCAAAGTGGATGCGAGTGTTGTCAATGTCCGAACAGGACCAGGACTATCTTACGACATTATGACCCAGGTTACTGGCGGAGAAAAAGTAACCATGTTAACTGAGGAAAATGAATGGTATAAAGTACGTTTAAGCAATGATCAGATCGGCTGGATCGCCAGCTGGCTTATTGAGAATACCGAAGTGAGTGCTGCAACCAATAAAATTGGTGTGGTTACTGGAGACGAAGTAAATATACGTAGTGAAAGCAATGCGGATTCTACTATTCTTGGAAAAGTAGTCAATGGAACAGAGCTAACTGTATTATTCCAACAAGAAGGTTGGACACAAGTTCAATATTATGGACAAGTTGCTTGGATCAGTTCAAAGTTAATTGAAATTACTGAATCATCTACTGAAACAACCACTGTTGCAGTAGCAGAAGAAGACTCAGCGCCTATACAAACCGTTACAACTCGTGGCGCTAGGACGAATATACGTACCAGCCCTTCTGTTGAAAGTAGTGTTGTGGCAACTGCTGAAAAAGGAGAAAGTTTCACCTATCTCTCTACTAAAGGCGATTGGTATCAAATAGAGTTAGCAAATGGTGAAATGGGTTATGTAGCCAACTGGGTGGTAGACTTATCAGCCAACCAAACACCTGCCCCAACTGCCAACATCACTTCCTTAGCTGAAGCAACAATCGTAATTGATGCCGGACATGGTGGAGATGATCCTGGTGCCTTAGCACATTCATTTTATGAAAAAGATGTTACACTAGATACAGCTAAGCTCGTGGCTAACCGGTTGCGTGATGCTGGAGCAAATGTTATCTTGACGCGTTCAGATGATGAATTTGTCAGTTTAGATGAGCGAGCGGTCATCAGTAATCAATCAAATGCAGATGTATTCATTAGTTTACACTATGATTCAACTGAAATAGCTAATGAAATCAGTGGTACTACAACGTACTATTACCATGACAAAGACATGCCATTAGCTGAAATCGTAAATGCTAATTTGAAACAAAATGGCTTACTGCCAAATAATGGTGTGCGATTTGGGGATTTCTACGTCACAAGAGAAAATACTCAGCCTGCCATCCTGCTTGAATTAGGATATCTAAATAATGATGTAGATCAAGATACGGTCAATTCCGTATCCTATCAATCTTCTATTGCAGAGATCCTTTATCAATCATTGAATCAATACTTTATTCCATAGTAAACAAAAAACTGAGCATACAAGGGAATCCCCTTATATGCTCAGTTTTTTTAACGTTGTTTACTATCTATGATAATGGTTACTGGACCATCATTTACAAGCGAAACTTGCATGTCTGCGCCAAATATTCCTGTTTGAACCGTAAGACCGGTCGCTCTTAACTGATTATTGAACGCATCATAAATTGGAATAGCCATGTCTGGTTTTGCTGCTTTAATAAAGCTTGGGCGATTCCCTTTTTTAGTATCAGCATGTAGTGTAAATTGAGAAATGGAAAGAATTTCTCCACCAACATCCTCTATACTTAAATTCATTTTTCCTTGTGTATCTTCAAAGATACGCATTTTACTGATTTTACGTACAAGGTATTCGATATCCTCTTGTTGATCCTCTTCTTCTATTCCAACCAATAGAACGAATCCGTGAGCAATCTCTCCCACAACCGATTCTTCAATGCTGACGCTTGCTTGCTTTGTTCTTTGTATGATAACTCTCATCTTGGACCACCTTTTTACTTTCTAAGAATTTTTGCTTGTCTATCTTCTTGTTTAACAATTGTATCGGACCTGGTATTAATTTGAAAGATAAGATTACTTCTATTCCAAAAGAAATATCCTTTAGGGCATCTCAACAATTGTAAAAGAACCCATAAAAAAAGCAGAAATATCCTATAAGATAGGTAACTTCTACTTTCTTTATTACTATTAAGAAGACATTCTTCTCACACTGTATACATCAGGAATCGATTTTATTTTTTCAACAATTTTATCTAATTGTTGAATATTTTGAATACCCACTGTTAATGTAATAGTAGCCATTTTGTTATTGTCTACTTTTCCATTCACATTGTTTAAATTTTTGGTCGTACTGTTTACAACTTGCAGTACTTCATTCAACAAACCGGAACGGTTATAGCCAATGATCTGTAATTCCGCATTGTATTCTTGACTCTTAGATGTCGTATCTTCCCACTCAACATCAATTAATCGATTTTCAGCATCTTTTGCTGCTAAAACATTTGGACACGTTTTTCGATGAATCGAAACCCCACGGCCTTTTGTAATATATCCAACAATTTCATCACCCGGAACAGGATTGCAACAACGACTGATACGAATCAGTAAATTGTCTATTCCTTGAATGACAATGCCGCCCTCATGTTTTATTTTGATTTTTTCAGGTTCTTTTTTAGTTTTCAATTCTATTGACGTAGTATCTTGGATTTTCTTTTCAAGATCTCGATCTCTGCGCTCTTTTTCCGTTAAACGATTGGCTACTACAAGAGCTGTTAATTCACCATATCCTACGGCAGCATATAAGTCGTCTTCTGAAGTGAAATTAAATCTTTCTAAAAGCATTTTGATATTATTTTTCGTCAAGAAATTTTTCGGCGGAAATTGCATTTCAGTTAACTGTTTTTCAACCATTTCGCGACCTTTTATAACATTAACTTCACGATCTTGTAATTTAAAGAAACGTTTTATTTTATTTTTGGCTTTACTGGTTGATACTAAATTGATCCAATCACGACTTGGTCCATAAGAATTTGGAGAAGTTAAAATTTCAATGATGTCACCCGTTTTTAATTTGTAGTTTAAGGGAACGATCTTTCCATTAACTTTAGCACCAGTCGTCTTATTCCCTATCTCAGTATGAATATTGAATGCAAAATCTAACGGGCCAGCACCAGAAGGCAATTCGCTGACATCGCCTTTTGGTGTAAAGACGTAAACTTTGTCTTTAAAAATATCTTCTTTGACACTTTCCATAAAGTCACTTGCATCACTGGATTCATCCTGTAATTCAATAATATCTCTAAACCAAGAGATTTTTTTACCATCTGAATCATCTTCAACTTTTTTGGTAATGCCTTCTTTGTATGCCCAGTGAGCTGCAACTCCATATTCCGCAACTGCATGCATTTCTTTTGTGCGGATTTGAACTTCTATTGGTTTACCAAATTCCCCTATAACGGTAGTGTGGATGGACTGGTACATGTTCGATTTTGGCATAGCAATATAGTCTTTGAATCTACCAGGCATCGGTTTCCAACGTGTATGAATCGCACCTAACACTGCGTAACAATCTTTAATCGAGTCTACAATCACGCGAATAGCTAATAGATCATAAATTTGATCAAATTGTTTCTTCTGATCGCGCATTTTGCGGTAAATGGAATAGATGTGTTTTGGTCTGCCTGTAATATCTGCAGATATATTTAATTCCTCTACAGACTCTTCAATTTTTGAAATAGAATCTGTGATATATTTTTCTCGTTCTTCTCTTTTAGAATTCATTAAATGAACAATACGGTAATATTGTTGAGGATTTAGGTAACGCAAAGAAGTGTCTTCTAATTCCCATTTAATTAAATTAATCCCTAATCGATGAGCTAGTGGAGCATAGACTTCAAGAGTTTCATTTGCGATACGTCTTTGCTTTTCAGGTCTATGAAATTTTAATGTGCGTAAATTGTGCAAACGGTCAGCTAACTTAACCATGATAACTCTTAGGTCTTTTGCCATTGCCAACAACATTTTACGGTGATTTTCTGCTTGTTGTTCTTCGTGTGATTTATATTTAATTTTCCCTAGTTTAGTAACGCCATCAACGAGCATGGCTACTTCAGGTGAAAATTCTCTGGAAATATCTTCAAAAGTATATTCAGTATCTTCTACAACATCATGAAGAAATCCCGTTGCCACTGTTACAGGATCCATTTTTAATTCAGCTAAAATGCCCGCTACTTGTATTGGATGAATAATATAAGGCTCTCCAGATTTTCTGAATTGATCTTTATGGGCATTCTTAGCAAAATCGCATGCTTTTTTGACAAAAGCCACATGACTGCTATTCATATAAGTAACAGTTAAAGCAATTACTTCTTGTGCAGTATAATCTTTATTTTTAGGCATCTTGTCACCTTCTTTTCATTTATCCCTAGCTTGTAAAAAATTCATTACAAAATAAGCACTCCAAAATGAGTGCTTTAATTCCTGTATTCTCACTATATTATACTCATTTTAGTCCTTAATTTCAATATAAACCAAAAAATCAACTAAAACAGTCTTTATTTTAATCATTTTTTTGATAAAAAAGAATACGAGTCAATCATTCGACTCGTATTCTTTCAAATTAGTTATTTCATTTATTAGAGGCACGATTAACCTTTAACGATTGCTAGTCCATTTGAAGAACCTAAGCGAGTTGCTCCAGCTTCAATAAATTGTTTAGCATCTTCCGTTGTACGGACACCGCCACTTGCTTTAACGCCCATATCAGGACCTACAGTAGCACGCATTAATTTAATATCTTCAAGTGTTGCTCCACCTGTTGAAAAACCAGTAGATGTTTTCACATAATCTGCTCCTGCTTTTTTAGCAAGTTCACATGCACGTACTTTTTCTTCGTCAGTTAATAGAGCTGTTTCAATAATAACTTTTGATAAAGCTTTTCCTTTTGAAACGTTTACTACACTTTCAATATCACGTTGAACTAAAGCGTCATCTCCGCCTTTAAGAGCGCCAATATTGATAACCATGTCTACTTCTGTTGCGCCATTTTGAATCGCATTTTCTGCTTCAAAAGCCTTAACTTCTGGCGTATTAGCTCCTAAAGGGAAACCAATAACTGTACATACTTTTACATCTGTACCTTTAAGCAATTCAGCAGATTTTTTTACCCATGTAGGGTTTACACATACAGACATAAAGTTATATTCTGCAGCTTCTTCACAAAGCGTGATGATTTGTGCTTCCGTTGCTTCAGGTTTTAATATCGTGTGATCAATTGTTTTATTTAATTCTATTGTCATATTATATCCCTCTTTCTTATACTGTTGATAGCATTTTCATTATACCCGACTTTTCATTTTGGAACAAAAAAGAAATTTCTCATTTATGCATTAATTCAAAATGATATGAGGTTGCTGCTAAAGCATATAACGGAGCAGTTTCTGTTCTTAAAATTCTTGGACCTAATGCACAAGGTAAAAAACCATTTTGAAGGAAAGCATCGATTTCTTCTTTTGATAATCCACCTTCTGGACCAAAAATAATCAATAACTTACCGCCAACAGGAACCTGTTTCAATCCTTTAACAAAATTTTGATCTTCCCCCGCTTTAGCACTTTCTTCATAAGCTACTAAGCAGGCATCAAAATCTTCTTTCATCTCTATTAACTGTTTTACCGAAGAGAGCGACTCAATTGTTGGGATTTTTGTACGATGAGACTGTTCAGCTGCTTCTTGCGCAATTTTTTGTAACCGTTCAATTTTTTTTGCCGCTTTTTTGGTGTCCCATTTTGTAATTGAAAAAGAACCTGCAAAAGGAATAAAGGCACTTGCACCTAACTCTGTTCCCTTTTGAATGATTAGATCTAATTTATCACCTTTAGGAAGTCCGCTTGCAATCGTTACTTCAATTGGTAATTCTTGTTGTCTAAGGTCATCTTCTACCCAATTTAACTGAACTTCTTTCTCTTCTATAGCACTGATTCTAGCAATGAAAGCTTTTTGATCTTTTGTGACAAGATACACGCGATGATCAACTTTCATGCGCATAACTTTTACCATATGATGGAAAGCATCTCCGTTAATTGAAATGGTTTGGTTTTGGTAATCTGTTAAGTCCTCTTTCAAAAAATAACGTTGCATTTATTCATCCTCCGCCAACGGTTTTTGAGCGACAATACTACACCAATCTTTCATTTGTTGCACTTGAAGAATGATGAAACCTTGTTTCTTTTGCTCAGAAAGAATGAGTTCTTTTTTATCTTCAATAATTCCAGATGTTAAAAATAGACCACCTGGTTTTAAAACATCATAAGCTTCTGGGATAAGTGGCACAATAATTTCTGACAAGATATTAGCTACCACAATATCTGCTTCGATTGTTACACCTTTCAGCAAGTCATTGGCTTTTACAGTAACGTCTTTAGCATAGTCATTTAATCTAATATTATCCATGGCTGATTTTACTGCAACATCATCTAAATCATATGCATGAACATGCTTGGCGCCTAGAGCTTTACTGGCAATACTTAATACACCTGAACCTGTTCCTACATCTAAAATCGTTTCATTTCCACGAATGTATGTTTCAAGAGCTTGTAAAGACAGCATAGTGGTTGGATGAGTTCCTGTACCGAAAGCCAAGCCTGGATCTAACCGAATCACACGCTCATCTGCATGTTTTAATTCATACTCTTCCCAACTTGGAACAACCGTTAAAAATCGTGTTACTTGCAACGGATGGTAATATTTTTTCCACGCAGTAGCCCAGTTTTCTTCCATAACTTCGTCCACTTTTACAATATTTGGCGCAATAGTTAAACCAAACGTTTCTAATTCACTAATGCGAAGTTTAATACTCGGGAGCAATTCAGGTAAGAATAGTGTATTTGGAAAATATCCTTTTATAATTACGCCTTCTTGAGAAAAATCGGCTTCATCTAATGCCCAGATTTCACCAAATCCATCATCTGGAGAATTTAAAAAATCTTGGATATCTTCAATAGCTACCCCTTGCGAACCTGCTTCAATAAGAATATTTGACACAGCATCTAAAGCTTCATTTGATGTTTGTATTTGTATTTCTGTCCATTTCATCTTGTTACGTGGCCTCCAATAAAAAATATAGTTGATTCTACTCGTTCAGTACTTCGGATAGATTAGCTTTTCCTCACTGTAGCGATTAATATCTTTCAACGTTTTAATCGTTCCGTCAAAATTCGTATCGTTCCAATTTAATTCAAATGTATCAATTTCGGGATCAGTAGCAAAATCTAACAAATCAGATTGTCCTTCTGTTACCACAATACGCAATGTTTTCAATACTGCATCAACATATCCTTTTTCAATCCCCATTTTAAAATCAAACGGAATAGCTTTTAAGTAGTTGTCCATTTGAATTTTTGATTTTTTAGGGTCAAAAAAACAAATCGCGTCTTCAAATTGAATGATCTCACCTTTATTTGCAGTTCCTTCAATATCTTCAATCACAACATGATTTTCTTTATTTTCAGCAAAAATCGAAAAATATAATTCAATAGCATGTTGACGCTTATTCCATTCTAATTTCCAATCAAATTCAAAATCACTTTCTTCTAATGCTTCTCCTAAATAATCTAATACTGTTTCTTGTGCCATTATTTTTCGCCTCCATTAGTTGTCGATTCATTCCAACCGAAATCTGCATCTATCTTGCCTTTTTTTCTTGATACGTATGGATTTCCTGCAACCGTATACCGAAGCAAAGCTTCTGTCCATTCTCCTTTATTCGGAATACCTATTCTAGAAGAAACGTCAATTTTTTTAGGTATTTTTCTCGTTTCCACATCAATTCTTAAAGGAGGTTCTGTAGCAAGTGTGCCGTCATCCAATTTTGTAATATTCATTGCTTTTGTTAATTTACCAGGTCCATCTGTTACTACAAAACCAGTCTTCCCTCTACGTTCAGACATAAGTGCCATGCCTTTATAAGGTTCAATAGCCCGTATCAAAATCGCTTCCGGTATACCTTTATCTTGAACCACAACGTTCAACATCAAATGAGTGTGCATACTATAGATATAAATCGTACCTGATTCTTTGTACATAGAAGCTAATCGAGGTGTCTTTTTCAATCCGTAACTGTGAGCAGCTTCATCCACTTCACCCAAATAGGCTTCCGTTTCTACGATCCAACCAGATGTCACCCCTTCATCAGTTTCTTTGATCACCAAACACCCAAGTAAATCTTGAGCAATTTCTTGTGTTGTTTTTGTTTGATCTGTCCAAAAATTCATTTTCAATCCTCTTTCTAGTTTAATGCACATTAAATGCTACTTCCTTCACTTCTTAGTATACAATAAAATAACACTTAGATAAAAAGAAACTCATTTTTGTGTCTCTTTATTTAGCAAAGTAGGCTCCTATTCTGTATAAGCAGTACAAAGACTTTTGCCATTAGTAACCTAAAGTTTGTATTCGGCTGGCATCAATAATTTTGATTTTTGAGAATAAACTCTATAAGTTAATGAGTTTTTCTATATTTTTTACGCATATTAATAGTGATAAAAATTTTGCGAAGGGTGATTTTTCATGATTATAAAAAAACGTACCAAGCCACTGATGCTGCAGATTTTAGAATCCTTAAATTATCGAACTGTACTCAGTACTTCAGAGAAAAAAGATTATTACAATCACCTGAAAGGCTACAATGGTGAATTACAATTCGATAACTATTTGGAAAAGTTGCAGTTTGACTGTTTAGTAATAAATGACTTATTACTTAAGGAACGGGGTAAAATGGTTCAAATCGATGCGCTTATTTTAATGGGGGATACCATTTATCTCTATGAAGTAAAAAACTATTCGGGAAGTTATGATTACAAAGAGGATGGTCTTTACGCCCAATCTGATTTCGTCATTACTGATCCTCTGACCCAAATTCACAACAGCCAACCCCTTCTATACAATTTAGTGCGAAAATTAGGACACAAAATGGAGATACGATCACAAGTTGTTTTCATTGATCCAAATTTTTACTTGTACCAGTTACCTCGGGATAAGCCATTCTTGTTTGCACATCAGTTGTCTCGTTATTTTGATTACATGAAGAAAAAGCAGACCTCTATAAAACAAACTAATACGCGGCTTGCCACCCAGTTGAGTGATTTACATATTACAAACTACCGCCCATCTTTTTTACCAGAATATGATTTTAGCACTATTAAGAAGGGAACTTTCTGTCCGAAATGTTTTTCATTTGAGTACAAGAATACGCGAAATAACCGTCTATGTTCTTCTTGCGGTCATAGAGAAACTATAACAGAAGCCATCAAACGTTCATCAGAGGAATTTCATCGCCTTTTTCCTGAATTAAAAGTTACAAAGCACCTTATTTATGAGTGGTGCGGAGGAATGTACAGTGAACAGCGGATTCAAAGAGTTTTGAGCAGTAATTACGTTTCACATGGTAACTACAAATCGACTTATTATGAAGTAAACTGTCCGATATTAATCAAATAAAATATGAACTAGGGTTTCATTTGATTAATAAAGTGGGTTTATTAATTAAACGAGTACTTGAGCAAAGTCCAATTTGACTAATAAGTAGATTTATTGATTAAATGAGCATTACGGCAAGACCCAGTTTGACTAACAAACAGATATTATTTATTAAACGAGCAACGAAGAGAGTTTAACTTGACTAATAAGCACCTCCAAGACAATTTAAAAAGCTCTATTGAAGATTTTATCGTCTTCAATAGAGCTCTTTCTATTCCTTTAAATATAAATTGGCTTAAAAGGTATCATTTAGTTCATTTCAAAAGCACCAGTATAAAGTTGGTAATATTCTCCTTCTTGAGAAATCAGCTCTTCATGGTTTCCTCTTTCAATGATGCGTCCTTGTTCCATTACCATGATCGCATCCGAGTTGCGGACAGTTGAAAGGCGATGAGCAATTACCAATACCGTTCTGCCTTTCATCAAAGCATCCATTCCGCTTTGGACAACCGATTCCGTCCGTGTATCAATACTTGACGTAGCTTCGTCAAGAATCAAGACTGGTGGATTCGCAACAGCTGCTCTAGCAATTGCCAGCAATTGTCTTTGCCCTTGAGAAAGCGAACCGCCATCTCCTGTTAATTCTGTATCATACCCATGTGGCAATTGTCTGATGAAAAAGTCAGCATTGACTAATTTTGCCGCTGCTTCAATTTCTTCATCCGTAGCATCTAATCGTCCGTAACGAATATTGTCCTTAATCGTTCCTGAGAATAAATGTGTATCTTGTAGAACGATGCCTAACGATCTTCTTAAATCATCTTTTTTGATGTTTTTGACATCGATCCCATCGTAAGTGATGGTTCCTTTTTGAATATCGTAAAACCGATTGATCAAGTTGGTGATGGTTGTTTTCCCAGCACCCGTTGCTCCAACAAAAGCAAGTTTTTGTCCTGGTTTTGCAAATAAATTAATGTTATGAAGAATCGTTTTATCTGAATTATAGCCAAAGGTCACATCTTTAAAACGTACATCCCCGGTTAACTCCTTGTACACAACTTCATTGGCAGTAATAGCTTGTTTCCATGCCCAACCACCAGTCCGTTGTGTAGATTCTACAATTGTTCCATCTGCTTGTTTGGTGATGTTTACTAACTCAACCGTTCCACCATCTTCTTCAGGTTTTTCATCTAATAAATTAAAGATACGTTCTGCACCCGCAAGCGATAAAATAATCACATTAAACTGTTGTGAGATCTGTGCTACAGGCATAGTGATACTTTTCGTAAATTGAACAAAAGATGCTATACTACCGACCGTTAAAGCCGTTAATCCAGTGATTGAGAGAGTAGCTCCTATGACAGCTGTTAACAAATACATAAAGTTCCCAATATTTCCCATGATCGGCATTAAGATATTTGCATACGTATTAGCTTTCGTAGCATTCTCTCTCAAGTCTTCATTTAATTTGCTAAAGTCAGCGATTGCTTCATCTTCATGATTGAATACTTTCACAACTTTTTGGCCTTCAATCATTTCTTCTACATAACCATTTAATGTACCTAATGCGGCTTGTTGAATCGAGAAGTATCGGCCACTTTTGCCACCGATCGTACGAATAACAGCAACCATGATCCCTACCATAAACAACACGACTAAAGTCATCGGAATATTAATGATAAACATCGCAATAATAATCGATAAAATCATGATCAGCGAAGAAAATATTTGTGGAATCGATTGACTGATCATCTGTCTTAGAGTATCCGTATCATTTGTATAGTGGCTCATGATATCGCCTGTTGCATTGCTGTCAAAATAACGAATCGGCAAAGATTCCATATGTGTAAACATTTCATCACGAATATCTTTAAGGATTCCCTGTGACACTGTAACCATTGTGCGATTAAAAATATAGGTAAATAGAGCACCGGTCAAATACAACATCGCCATTAGCCCAATAGTACGTGCTAAATTCGAATAATCAGGTGTTGCCTGAGTAAGAAGAGGCGCAATGTACTCATCAATCAAAGTCTTTGTAAAACTGATCCCAATTGCATTGGTTGCTGCACTAATAATAATGCTGACAACTACCACAATGATCCGTAATTTGTATTGCTTCGTTGCGTAAGACAGAATTCTTTTAAATATTTTTAATGGACTAACAGTTGGTCTCGTAATCGGATTATTCTTCAACTATTGTCCCCCCTTTTACTTGAGAATCAAATACTTCTTTATAGATCTCATTATTTTCCAGTAATTCTTCATGTGTACCAACTCCACTGATTTCTCCTTCGTCTAAGACGATGATGCGGTCAGCATCTTGAATGGAAGAAATGCGTTGTGACACAATAATTTTTGTTGTATTTGGAATTTCTTCAATAAATGCTTTTCGAATATAAGCATCTGTTTTTGTATCTACAGCACTTGTTGAATCATCTAAAATCAAAATCTTTGGTTGTTTTAATAAGGCACGTGCAATTGTTAACCGTTGTTTTTGACCACCGGAGACGTTTGAACCACCTTGGTCCAGCACTGTTTCATATTTGTTTGGAAAGTCTTGAATAAAGCCATCTGCTTGGGCTAATTTCGCAACACGGCGAACTTCCTCTTCAGAGGCCTCTTTATTTCCCCAACGTAAGTTATCGATGATCGTTCCTGAAAATAACGTATTTTTTTGCAGTACCATTGCAATTTGATCACGCAAGGTGACTAAATCATACTCATTTACGTTATGACCTGAAACATATACCTCACCTTTAGTCACATCGTATAAGCGCGGAATCAATTGAATCAGTGAAGTCTTACCACTACCTGTCCCGCCAATGATCCCAATTGTTTCACCAGACTTGATCTTGAAATTAATAGCATTTAAATCAGGCTCTTCTGAAAGTTCATTGTATTTAAATTGAACATTTCTAAATTCTATTTCCCCATTTTCAATTGTTGTAATCGGGTTTTCAGGATTTGTTAATGTTGCTTTTTCTTTCAATACTTCTGTTACACGTTCTACTGAAGCTTCAGAGATAACGATCATGATAAAGATCATAGAGATCATCATGATACTGCTTAAAATCTGCATCATGTACGTAATGAAACTTGTTAATTCACCTGTACTCATTGTTCCGCCTACAACGTATTTCGCCCCAAACCAATAAACAAGAAGCAAACAAGAGTAAATAGCAATCTGCATTACTGGAGCATTCAATGCTGTGATTTTTTCTGCTTTTGTAAACAGCTTTTTAATATCCTCAGATGCTATTTTGAATTTTTCGATTTCTTTCTCTTCACGAACAAAAGATTTTACAACACGTACACCATTGATATCTTCTTGTACGGTTTGATTCAATCGATCATATTTCTTGAATACTTGTATAAAATAAGGGTGCACGCGATAGATTAGTCCAACTAAAATAAAACCTGCAATCGGAACAATAATTAAAATAGTTAAAGATAATTTCAAATTCGTATAAGAGGCCATTGCAAATGCAAATGCAATCATGAATGGTGCTCGAATAATTGTTTTTAGAATCATTTGAAAAGCCATTTGAATATTGGTAATATCCGTTGTCAATCTTGTGATCAGACTAGATGAAGAATATTTATCAATATTATCAAAGGCAAACGTTTGAATATTTTCGTAGATATCTTGACGAAGATTCGTCGAAAGCCCTACAGCGGCATCTGAAGAAAATTTCCCACCTAGCACTCCAAACAGCATAGACATGCAGGCCATCAGAAACATTAGTGATCCGATCTTAAAAACATAATCTAGATCACCTGCTATCAACCCTTTGTCAATAATTTTTGCCATAAGAAATGGAATGAAAATTTCTGTAGCAACTTCTAATGCCATAAAAAGCATAGTTAAATACGACGGTTTCTTGTATTGTCGCAATGATTTCATTAATGTTTTATACATTGTTAGCTTCTCTCCTCTTAATTGAGCGAATGTTCTTGCTCCATTAAATCATATATTCGGTAAATCGTTTTTATCGTTAACCGGATATCTTCTTCCGGAATATCTTTTAGAATCTGACTATTTTTGTGATGAAATTCATAGACCACTTTTTGGTACAACGCTAGTCCTTTTTTAGTTAATTTGATATTTACTACCCGTTTATCCTCAATGTTGGCTACTTTTTTTATATAACCTAAGTCTTCTAACGAGGTTATATTTTTTGTGATACTTGGCAGCGTTACGCCGAGTGTCTCAGCGATGTCACTTATACGTACCTCCGTTAACTCTTTTGATAAATTGTATAATGTTTTGATGATATAAACGTGTCTTTGTTGGACTTCAGGAGGAGGTTCAGGCAACAACCGCATCGTGTGTTTTGCACTTAAACATGCATCAATGTATTCTTCAGATAGTTGACTATCCATTGCTCAGCCCTCTTTTCTAATTAGTTTACCTAGTATAATTACTACAGGTAACTATATTAGCAAAAAAAAGAATAAATAGATAGTGAAATCTACTTATTCTTTAAAAGTAATTTTATTCAGTCGTTATTTACTTTTACCTAATCCTGTTAAAAACTTAACGGTCTCTGGATCATAATGAGAGAAAAATAAACTTTCTTTTTGGTTCAATCCTAGAATCGTTGCCATCTCTTCATCCGTCAATGAAAAGTTAAAGACATCAAAATTTTGGATCATGCGTTCTTTTGTTACTGTTTTAGGAATGACAACTATATTCCGTTGAATCAAATAACGTAAAGCAACTTGTGCTACAGATTTGCCATAGTTCTCACCGATTTTTTTCAATGTTTCATTGTTAAAGAAATCATTTTTACCTTCAGCGAATGGTCCCCATGATTCAATTTGAGTATTGTATTCTTCCATAATACTTTGAGCTTCTACTTGTTGGTTAAATACGTGCGTTTCGACTTGATTTACCATAGGTTTGATTTCGCTGAACTCAGCAATATCAATAAAACGGTCCGGATAAAAATTACTGACCCCAATAGCTTTTATTTTTCCTGCTCTATAATATTCTTCCATCGCACGATAAGTTCCGTAGTAATCGTTAAACGGTTGGTGGATCAAAACTAAATCCAAATAATCGGTTTGCAATTTTTCCATAGACTCTTCTATAGAAGCTTTTGCATTTTCATATCCTGCATTTGAGATCCACACTTTTGTTGTGATAAAAAAGTCTTCACGGGGAATTCCGCTCTTCTTCACAGCATTTCCAACAGCGGATTCATTCCCGTAAGCTTGCGCGGTATCAATCGAACGATAACCTACCTCGATAGCTTCACTTACTACACGTTCACATTCCTCAAGATCATCTACTTGATACACTCCATAACCTAAAATTGGCATTTTTATACCATTCGCTAACGTAACTGTTTCCATTTGATTTGCCTCCATTTTTTTATTTATTTGTCTATGAAAAACCAACGATACGATGTGGAGTATAAGGTTCTTCTAGAAATTGAACATCTTCTTGAGTAAGTTTAAAATCTACTGCAGCAACAGCTGTTTCAACATGTTCAAGTTTAGTTGCTCCAATAATCGGTGCAGCCACTCCCTCTTTTTGCAAAAGCCACGCAAGTGCTACATGCACTCTACTGACTTCATAACGTTCCGCTAGTTGTGCAACTCTTTCAATAATTTCAAGATCCTGATCAGCTGTTTTGTCATATTTAAGACGCGCTATTTTATCCGTTTCTGTCCGTTTTGTCTGAATCGATAAATCTCGTGTCAAGCGACCTGAAGCTAAAGGACTATAGGGCGTCAGAGAAATTTTTTCTGATAAGCAATAAGGAATCATCTCGCGTTCTTCTTCACGGTAAATCAAATTTAAATGATCTTGCATGGATATAAATTTAGTCCACCCATTCCGTTCTGCTATATTTTGTGCTTTTTGAAATTGCCAAGCATACATTGAAGAAGCACCAATATACCTTGCTTTACCAGATTTCACGATATCATGCAGTGCTTCCATCGTTTCCTCTATTGGCGTATCATAGTCCCAGCGATGAGTAATATACAAATCAACATAATCGGTTTGCAATCGTTCTAAACTTTGGTCAATTTGAGAAAGAACAGCTTTCCTTGATAGACCGCCACCATTTGGACCGTCAAACATATGACCATGGACTTTTGTTGCTAATACGATCTCATCTCGATTAGCATACTGTTTTAATACTTTTCCTAAAATTTCTTCGCTTTTCCCAATCGAGTAGATGTTCGCAGTATCAAAAAAATTGATACCTAGTTCCAATGCTCGTTTAATAATCGGAAAACTTTCTTTTTCATTTAAAACCCATTTGTGAATCCATTTTTCTGGATCTCCAAAACTCATTGCTCCTAGACAAATCCTTGAAACATCCATTCCTGTATTTCCTAGTTTCGTATATTCCATCTATTCACCCCTTAACTAATAATGAAGCTACCTCATAAAGTTTATTTTACTAAATTATATCTCTTTTTCTTATTCAAAAGCCTTTCAATAAAAGTTACCTTATTAGTGACTAGGATACACCTTGAAGTGAACTTTAAGTCAAGTAAAAACAACTTTCTTTTATTTTATTCAATCGTTATACTTTTTTATCACAAAAAATAAGCCCTAATTCTTAATGAAGAAAACTTACATTTCTTTGGACTATTAGGAAAATTTGATTCCAGATACTGGTATCTACAAATTTAGTGATTGATGCTGAACATTGTTTTTTATGAGCCTAGCTTTTTTAATTCTGTATGCTAGCTAAAACACTTATAGCTTTTTGATAATCTACATTAGGGCTTCCATCTAAGTTCTTATCCGTTATCTCAAATCCTAGTTTTTGATACAACCGAATTGCCACATAACTCCACGTTTGAGTGTGCAAATAAATAGGCGAATTTTGTTCAAGTTCCTGTAATAGTTTAAGAGTTTGATTCACCATTGCTTTTGCGAGCCCTTTACCTTGGTAACCTGGTTTTACAGCTACCCAATGAACTAATGGATAACGCTCACCATTAGGTAATTCCTTCCACCAAGCTGAACACGTGCCAACTTTTTCTCCTGTAGAATCTAGGACAAATAACAATCGCGTTCTTAGATCTTTAGAGTATGGCGCAAATTTTTCCTCGAAGTAATCCAATGCTAGTCTCTCATTCTCAAATTCTGAAACAGCCGTTTCGATAGCTGCCCATTCTACTTCATCGCCCTCTTGATAACTTTTAAAGTAAAAACCTTCCGGTAAAATCGGTTCATTAACTGGAAGATTTTTTGAACGATACATCCAAATTTCCGCATATGGAATTGTTTTATCTAACAAAAAAGCACCACCTTTCTTTTATTGTTGAAAATAATTAACGATTTTCAGATTATTATTCTTAAGATCAACTCTTTCAATCTTTTTTCCATGCCACAACAAATAACTTGAATAGTAAAATTTTAAATACACTTAATTCTATTATAATACTAGAACCATTTATACGAAAGCGTTTTAAATACGTTTGTCTAATCTGTAATCCAATTATTGCAATAGATTCTGTACTTGAGTTTCACTTTTAGAACTCTTGATGTTCATGTTGTAGGGGTTTTACATTTAATTATTGTTGGAAGCTTGATGATTTAATCTTTATTTTATGAAGTGAAGTTTTCTTGTATCTAACTATTTTTTATGAGTGTTCGCTTTACAAACAGAACGCATGTTCGTATAATAGAATGAAAGGAGGGGTTCTTATGTCATTCAATTATGCAAAAGAAAAAAGCGATGATATTTTTTGTATTGACGTTAAATCTTTTTATGCGTCTGTGGAATGTGTTGAACGTGGCTTACATCCTCTAAAAGCTCTATTAGTTGTTATGAGTAACGCAGATAAACCCGGCGGAATCGTACTAGCTGCTTCACCAATGGCTAAAAAAGTATTAGGTATTAGAAACGTTACTAGGAAATGGGAAATCCCTTATCACCCGAATTTGGTTATCGTACCACCTAGAATGAGCTATTATATCGAAAAGAATACTGAAATCAACGATATTTTTCGTAAGTACGTTTCTGATGAGGATTTACATATTTATAGTATCGACGAATCGTTTATTTCTGTCCGAGGAAGTTTAAAGCTTTTCAAAAGAAAAAGTGCCTATGAAATGGCTAGAATGATTCAATACCATATTTTTAAAAAAACCGGTCTATACGTAACGATTGGCATTGGCGATAATATGCTAATGGCTAAACTAGCTTTAGACAATGAAGCCAAACATAATGGAGATTTTATTGCGGAATGGCGATATAAGGACGTTCCAAAAACCGTTTGGAAAATAGAAAACATGACAGACATGTGGGGTATTGGAAGTCGAACAGCACTTAGATTAAACAGTTTAGGAATTAAAACAGTCTATGATTTAGCCCATGCAAATTTTTATCAGTTGAGAGATTCAATGGGCTTGATTGGTGAACAATTATATGCAAGTGCTTGGGGCATCGATCGCAGCGACATTAGAGACTCCTATCGTCCTTTAGAAAAAAGCTATGGCAACTCTCAAATTCTCAAAAAGGATTATTATAAAAAACATGAAATTAAAATCGTTATTCGTGAAATGGCTGAACAAGTTGCTACCCGAATTAGAAAGCATTATTGTCAAACAGGATGTGTCAGTCTTTCTGTTAGTTACTCTAAGTATGAGGAACAAGATGGTTTTTCGCGCCAATTAAAGATACCAAGTACTTCTAATACAAAAAAATTAGTTGAATACTGCTTTGAAATCTTTAATAAGTATTACGAGGATGACAAATCCGTCCGGCGCATAGGAATTACCTATTCAAAATTATCCTATACGAGTGATATTCAATTGGATCTATTTGAAAATCCAACTGAACAAATTACAAATGAAAAATTAGATTTGTTAGTCGATAAAATAAGAGATAAATATGGTTTTCAGTCATTAGTACACGCTAGTAGTCTTATGGACGGCGCAACAGCTATCGACCGTAGTTCGCTTGTTGGTGGTCATGCTGGTGGAATGGAGGGTATAAAATGAATTACTTAAATGATGAATACCGTGATCGGGGTATTAAAAAATGGGCAGGATTTTATTTGTCTGAACACACAGCTGCTCAAGAAAAATTAACGAATGAGAAAAAGAAATTCAATCCACAAAAAAGACAAATGAACTCACAAGAAATCACATCTGTAATCAATGAAGCTGTACTCAAGAATAAATCTATTGCTATTCAAATTGAAGCAGTCGACCAAAATGGGCATTATAAAGATGATATTGTTGGTCTGGTCATTGGTGGAGATGAACTAGGTATCTACGTAAAGGATACAAAAGTTGATTTCGATGAAATTCGCAACATTCAATTTATCAGTCTAAAAAAATGGACTGATCTTACTGATGACAATGAAATGGAGGGGAAAATATGAATACGGCTATCATTACAGGAAAAGTTGATTCAGATGTTAAGGTGATCAATACAAAAAACGGCACACCTTTCTGTAGGTTTACTCTACTCTCGGATGGTCGCAAGTTTAATTGTTTAATAGCTGGTAAAAAAGCTTTTAGCTTTATGTATGAAATAGAACTTGGTTCAAAAATTACAATTGAATCTGTCATTAACGACCGCAATCAATTAGTGGTGCAAAAGTTCAAACTATTAAGCCCACCTAATTACTTTGGGCAAGTATTTGATTATAAAGGTCATCGAATGCCACACAAAAAGGTTATGTTTTAAAGTTTATTCCATTATTTTTACTATTAAATAGATCAGCGAGTTCAATAAAGTTGATCAGCCTATTGTTTTTAATAAAAGTTTGGTAGTGATATACTCTAATCAGGCAATAAAAATTATCCAATCAAAAAATAACACTAATAGAATAGTTGCATCTTCTTTTTTCAAACTATTCCTATTATGAAAGGAGAAAGAATGAAAAAATTAAGTATGACTTTAACTATGCTGATGGGGTTATTTATTTTAACCAGCTGCGGTACTGGAAATGGAGATGAAGAAGCTTCTTCACAATCTTCTGTTGCACAAAGTATTTCATCAAGTTCAAGTAGCTTGGAAGAATCGGCAGAAAGTGCTTCAAGTACACCTACTTCTGATGGACAAAGTGAATCATCGAGTTCAAGTAGTTTGGAAGAACCAACAGAAAGTACTCCAAGCACATCTGAAAATGTCATCAATTCTGAAGAAGAAGCTTTTGCTTTTATCAAAGAACAAACTGGAATTGAAGCTGATAACACTGATATCGTCTATGGTCTTTTAGAATCAGATGAAAATTCATATACATTAAGATTAGTAAGTCAATCGCTAAGAGAGCAAGGCGGTTCTGGAACTGCTGGTATATATAAAATCTATAAAGATGGTACTTATGAAGTAATAGCCTAACTAAGTTAACCAATAGATTCATCGACTGCCCTACACGTCATATGTGTAGGGCAGTTTCCTATTTTTATTGTAAATACCCTTTTTAATAATAGTTCCATCATCAATTATGATACTAATGAATTAACTTAATATAAAAAAGACCCCTAAAAGGAGTCTTGAAGTTTATTTCACTTTATAAACAACTGTTGTAAGTAAAATATGCGGTTCAGTCAGAACTTGGTTGACAGAAACAATTTCTCCTTCATTTTCACTTACTTCTCCTAACAATACTTCTAAATCGTTTTGTACAGTTTCGCGTCCTTCAAATTCTCCAATAGGATTACTCGTAACAGTTAAAACTCTATAGTTATACATTATATTTCTCCCTCCTTTCTGGTAATTATATTATACCAGAAAGGAATCTCAACTCGATGTAGTTAGCTTGCTAAAAAATCCAAATAAACGAATGCTCTTATACTAAACTATGAAGATCAATAAGTAGTTATGTCTCAAAACATAATTTTTTATTTTCAGATACACAATGTACTCTTATAATGCTAAAATCAATTATATAAATTAACTGATATAGAACCAAAATGTTTAGAGAATAAATTAGAATAATTTTCTAAGTAACTATTATACATAAGCACAATGAAGGCAATATTTTGGAGGTTTTTAATGGGAAAATTTACTCTATTCATGAACATTTTATCGCTGATTGCTATACCAATTCTGCTGATTCGAGCTTTAGTTTTCTTTATCAAGGATCCAAACAACAAATATAAGTGGATCAATCCTCTAAGTTATTCATTATTTTTCTTTTATCTATTGCTTCTCTATTTTGATTCAGATTGGTTATTTTATGCTGGATGGCTATCAATGGTTTTTTCTTTTTTTCTTGACCATATTGCTGATACATTTAAAGAGGGAATAAATGTGTTTGATTCAACTGATATTTCTAAGAAAAAAACTAAATTATATCAGATCACTCTATATTCATTTCCAATAGTAATCCTATTCTTGATTTCACTTTATTTTATATTTCCTCAAAACTATTAAGAACAACTAGAGTCTCCTACTCTCTTTTTGAAAACAAAAGAATCAAAACTTCTATGAATTTTTTTAAGTAAGTTACCTAATGACTTAAAATATATTTTAAGTTTTATTTTTAAATAACGAATGTATTAAAAATTGGAGGGATTTAAATGACTGTAGTTAATAAATCAATGTTACAGATCAAAAATGGACGTGAAAAAATTGGTGTTGGTTTTGTTGGAAATACGATATTTTTTGTCGCAAGTGTGGCTACTCTGATTATATTTTTCAACTTAAATTTTAACTTAAGGTCATAATAATTCGTAATTCTGATATTGTGTGCGATACTCCCATAAAGGAAATGTTATAACATGAAGTTAGTTATTACATTTATTAATGGAGAAGAGCTTGAACTGATTAGTTCTTCTATTCTTAACGGTTATGTTACTACACATAAACAGAATAAAAAAAACAGATTCGAGAAAATGTTTTCAAACTCATTTGATGGTTTAAATACAAATGTTTTTTCTTTAATCGCTACAAGTACACCTCAATTAGGTTATGCTAGTTTAATTACTAAAGCAGACTGGATTACAGTAGGAAAAGATAGTGAATTCGCTACTTTTTATAAAACTTCATCTATAAATCTACTGCACGAAAATTATTATAAATACAATAGTTAATGACCTGTACCTAAAAAGTTAGAGAAAACTCTATTTTTTTTAGGTACAGGTCATTTTTGATTACTTTTTTATGTTTTTTAGTTGGAATTACATTTTAAGCATACCATGATTGGCTTTTTTACTTGTCTAATCTAACCTTAGAATCGACGTAATATAATTTTTTTATTTAATACCTTTTTTTCTTCTTTTATCATCTAAAATAATTTTTAATGCACGCTTCTTTGTTTTTATATTTGGACTTTTCATTCTTCGTCTAGCACTCGCTAAATCTTCTTTTTCAGACATCTTATCTTCTCCTTATCTTTAATTTCATTAAGTAAATTTAACTAATTTAACTATCATTTTTTTGAATGAATATATTAAAGGTTAACTAGTAACAGTTTTCTTATAAAGACAACCTTTTATTTCTTCTAAATAATGATGGTATCTATTTAATAATCTACTAAAACCTTAAAGCCTTTACCAGCTGGCTTTTTTTACGCCAGGTATAAGTCCAGCATGAGCCAAATTCCTGAACGTAATTCTTGATACACCGAATTTGCGCATGTAACCTCTTGGCCTACCATCTATAAGATCACGATGATGCAAACGCGTTGGTGAAGCATCTCGAGGCAATTTCTGTAATGCAGTATAATCTCCATCTGCTTTTAGCTCTTTTCGAATAGCAGCATATTTTTCAACTGTTGCTTGTTGGCGTTTATGTTTTTCAATTTTACTTTTTTTAGCCATCATTCATTTCCTCATTTCCTATTTATATAACATTCAGCACATAAAAATTGATAAACCAATAAAGTCATTTTATAATCAATGATCTTTATTTCTTATATATCCGTAATAAAATTCTCAAAAGCAATCTCTTTTACCATTCCTGATGCTACTTTACTTCCGGAGCTTGCTGAGTGAACAAGTTGTTCTTCAAATATTGCATTACTATCTCCAGCTGCATAAGCATTTTTGAAAGCTGTACTTCCAAATTGATTCATTGTTGTGTAAGTTAATCTTGCCTTTACTATCAATTTTTTCAATGGATTCAATTCTTTCCAAAAACAATTGGATCTTGTTTTTGGAAAGAATTGATTTAATGGAATCAGCAACTTTCATACCATTTGTGAAGACACTTAATTGCTTGCTCCAATGAAAAATCATTGTTGAAAAATGTAATAAGTGTTCTTCTTGTTCGACAATGATGGCTAATTTCGGATCCTTCAACTCCCAACCATCACAAAAAGGGCAATAAAAAATAGATTGCCATATACTGACTCTAACCCTTTAACGTTAGGAATAGTTTCTTTCAAACCTGTTGCTAAAATAATTCGTTTTGTTTCCAATTTATTTTTTAACGTTTCACTGATAAAAAAAGAACGTTGATCAGAAATATCGGCAACATTGTCAGATATTAGTTGAATATTGGAGTATTTTAGTAGATCATTTTTTGCTTTTTCTCTAATAGTGAACGAGGATAAGCTGTTATTTGTGATAAAGCCATGTGATTCATTTGTTACTTTATTACGCGGGTCGTTATTGTCGATCAAAAGAACATTAAGTTTGGCTCTTCCTAAAACAAGTACTGCACTAAGACCTGTAGGGCCTCCTCCAATAATCGCGCAATCGTATACCCTAAAAATTCTCCTTTTTATAAATAGTTTGTATGATTCATACTTTCTACTTTATGACTTGATTGCAACTCGAAGTGAGTATTTACAAAAAAGATAAAATAAATTTATGTATAAGAAAAAAAGACTTATACAAAACAGAATAAAAATTCTATAACTAAATATACTAACGAATTTCTTTATACAAGATTTTCTTTCTTAATTTAGGAGAGTACTTCATTAATTCTAACCGTTCTGGTTGAGTTCGTTTGTTTTTAGTTGTGTGATAATTCCTCTCATCTGTTTCAATACTTTCAAGTATCACTTTTACTCGCATATAATGACCACCTTCCTTTTTAAAACGTAATGATTACGTTTTAAAAATAGCACAGATTAATAATCTCGTCAACTTAAATATCCAAAAGAGCACTATTTTTTAATTTGAGCGTCTGTTTAAGATGACACCTACATTAAACTTTTGCAACATGATTTTTTATTTAAAAACAACTAAACCTTCCGACAAAAATAATACAAAAAATATTTTATCGGAAGGATAGCATTTATTTCCATTATTTGATTATAAAGTTACTGTTTATCAACATTTTTACTCGTCATCCATCTTAAGAACAGACATAAACGCCTCTTATGATATTGAATTTTGATACTGATAAATTCGAATCATTTCTAAACGATTATGCCTTTATGTATAAGAATTAATATTATGCCTTTATGTATAAGAATTAATAATTAGTTTTGAAGACCAAGGATTTAAAATTAAGGCTTTTTAAATCAGTAGTAAAAAAATCTTGTGTAATAGATTCAGGTGCCTCCCCTTGTAATACTAATCTTGGTGCTCATTTCCTAGCTGAGCAATTAATTTACGAATATTTTATTAAGATTAGATCTGTTTAAAAATTCTTTGATATATCGCCGATTGTAAAATTAATTTTCCAATTTTAATTTGCTCATTCTATCAATCTTAAAAAATTTTCTATTGTTTCCACTCCTCTTAACTGAATCCTTTTCAAATAAATCAAATAAAACGGATGAACTACACTGAAATCACTTAACGGAATCTTTTTTAAAGTTCCTTTATTTAGTTCTTCTTCAACAGCTTTCTGATACACAAAAGTAATACCTAAATTTTTTTCGACCAGTTTTTTTATTGCACCGATACTCCCAATCGTCATGACTTTCGAAAAGCTATCTAAATGGATTCCTTTATTTTTTATGGCTGTTTCGAAAATAAGCCGTGATCCAGATCCCGCTTCACGCACCAAAATCGTCGTAGAAAATAAGTCATTAATACTTTGATCCTGTTTCCATAAAGAGCATTTTTCGGAACAGACAGCGATAAACGGTTCCTCAGCAATTTTTTGAAATTCAAATAAAGATTGATTGAATTCTCCTTCCACAAGTGCAAAATCGATTTTCCCATGTTCCAATAGTTCGATCAAGTGTTGAGTGTTGTCCGTTACCATCGAAATATCATGCGTTGGATATTGATTTAAATACGACTCAATGAGGTCCGGCATCATATATTCCCCAATCGTCAAAGAAGCTCCAAATGTAAGAGTAGTGTGTTCTACAGTAGAGGCCAATTGTTTTTGCACTTTAGTGATCTCTCTTTGCAGCAAATAAAGATCCTTTTGCAGTTGCTTGCCTTTAGCTGTTAAGGACAGTTGTCTATTTTCATAGCGAATCAGTTCGACCCCTAATTCCTGCTGCAAATACTGGATGTGTTGAGTGACAGCGGGTTGAGTAATGTGCAGTCTTTTGGC